>JALWOO010000039.1 GCA_027083485.1 Amylibacter sp.
GGTGCACCGCTCCAACAAGAACATCAGCGTGCAGCTGATCGACGACGCGCGCGGTGTCACCATCGCGTCTGCTTCCACCCTGGAAAAAGCTTTGGGCGTGGTCGGCAAGAACAACGTGGAGGCCGCCGCCAAGGTGGGCGCCGCCATTGCCGAGCGCGCGAAAAAGGCCAAGGTGACCGAGTGCACCTTCGACCGTGGTGGCTTCCTCTTTCATGGGAAGGTGAAGGCGCTTGCCGACGCTGCCCGTGAAGGCGGCCTGAAGTTTTAAGGAGACGAGAGAATGGCAAGAGAACCAAGAGGCCGGGGTCGTCGCGACCGTGATGAGACGCCGGAATTTGCTGATCGTCTCGTAGCGATCAACCGGGTGTCCAAGACCGTGAAGGGCGGCAAACGCTTCGGCTTTGCAGCGCTCGTGGTGGTGGGCGACCAGAAGGGCCGCGTGGGCTTCGGCAAGGGCAAGGCGAAAGAGGTGCCCGAGGCGATCCGCAAGGCCACCGAGGCCGCCAAGCGCAACATGATCCGCGTGCCCCTGCGCGAAGGCCGCACGCTGCACCACGACATGGAAGGCCGCCACGGCGCCGGCAAGGTGGTGATGCGCACGGCGCCGGAAGGCACCGGCATCATCGCCGGTGGTCCGATGCGCGCCGTGTTCGAGATGCTGGGCATCAAGGACGTGGTGTCGAAATCGCTCGGGTCGCAAAACCCCTACAACATGATCCGCGCCACCATCGACGGACTGCAAAAGGAAAGCAGCCCCCGCATGGTTGCCCAGCGTCGCGGCAAGAAGGTCGCCGACGTGCTCAATCGTGGCACCGCCGCGCCCGCAGCCGAGGCCCCTGCGGCCGACGCTCCGGCCCAAGCATGAAGGAGGGCTGAGACATGGCCAAGACCATCGTTGTGAAACAGATCGGCTCCCCGATCCGCCGCCCGGCCAAGCAGCGCCAGACGCTGATCGGCCTGGGGCTCAACAAGATGCACAAGACCCGCGAGCTTGAAGACACCCCTGCCATCCGTGGCATGGTCGCCAAGATCCCGCACATGGTCGAGATCATCGAGGAAAAAGGCTGAGGCAAGCGCCTTCAGCGAGAAACGAGAACCCCGGTCAGCACTGGCCGGGGTTTTTTTGTGTCTGGGTTTGTCCCATCCGGCGGCACGCCGGGCAGCGTCCCATTGACCGGCAGGCGATTGGCTGCAATTGCCGAGAGGTGACCCTCCCCACGGGAGGGCGCTTTTGCGACGAATCGGCATAACCAAAGGCGGCTCTGTCGGCGGAGTATTGCCATGCGGAAATGCCCCGACGCGCCCACCCAGGGTCGGGCGCTGCCTTCCTGCGATGGCGTGATTTGGCCGCTAGACGTGTTCGGCTCGAATCTTTTGCGCGGATTGATTGTTTGCTGACTGCGTGATTTCGCCATCTGAACTCTCGTTTGTGGCGGGGCACATAGGTGAAGTATTGTGTCGCTGAAGTTACGTCCTTTTGATATTCTGGATATGTCTTTAGCAAAGGGGCCGAGCGATGGAGTTGAAAGAGTTTATTTCTGAAACAATTGCGGCAATCGTTGATGCCACTTCGGAGCTTCAGAAAAAGTACGCCACCGACGATATTGTGCTTAATCCGCCAGCGGCACAATCCGGTAGTGATGTGTTTCAGGCTGGAAGTCGAAACTATACGATGCGTCGCGTACTGAATATTGCCTTTGATGTTGCTGTTACTGCATCGTCGGAATTGTCCGGGGGTGGGAAGGCGATGATTAAGGTTTTGTCAGTCGAGATTGGAGGAGATGGTGCCAAATCTGTTATGGCTGAACAGGTCAGTCGTGTGACTTTCAACGTACCGATCACTCTGAAACCGTCGCGGCATGAAGAAAAAAATATCGCAAAGCGGGATGAAGTTGATCAAACCCCGCCGGAAACTTATTCTGACCCCTGATGAAAAAGTAAGATCGGTGGGTAATTCAGGCCGGGAGAGGCCTTCGACCCGCCCGGCGCGTTGTGTCTTGCGGGCTGCTTCGGATTTGCCGCGATAGTATCGCCATGCGGCAATGCCCCGACGCGCCAGCCGAGGCAGGCGCGGCCCTTGCGAAAAGCTTTAGACTTTCCCTCAGAAGGCCTCCAAAACTTAAAACATTTGCCCCGTGACCCCTACCAAAGTTTAAACTTTCGCCCCACCCTTGCACCAAAGGCCCGCAGCCGCTATACGCCCCCGGTGGCGCCCTGCGTCCAGAATCACACATCACCAACGCCGTGGTTGGCCCATCGCTTCGGGGTCATATCCGGCACGTAAAGGA
>JALWOO010000040.1 GCA_027083485.1 Amylibacter sp.
AGGTGTATGTGGGCCGGCTGGCGGTGCGATCGTCTCGGAAGCGTGAAAGGGCGCGGCCAGTGGCTGCGCCCTTTTACGTTTCCGCTATGATCGCAACGCCAGTGCCAGTTGATCCAGCGCCTTTGCCAGACGCGCGCGCGGGCAGGCAATGTTCAGGCGGGCAAATCCGGTGCCCTGCGTGCCAAAGGCCGGACCGCGGGTGACGGCCCAACCGGCCTTTTGGCGCAGAAACGCGGTCAGCTCATCAGGTTCCAAATTCAGCTCGCGGAAATCCAGCCAGAGTAAAAACGTGCCTTCCGGCTCAATAAGGGTGACGCCTTCAAGCCCCGCCAGCCGCCGCCGCACCAGCGCCAGATTATCCCCGATATAGACCCGTACCGCATCCAGCCATTTGCCTCCGTCGCGATAGGCGGCCTCCATCGCAACACTGGCATAGGCGTTGTTCTTGTTCACGGTCAGGCGGCTGTTTTCAACCTGAAAGGCGCGCCGCCTTTCTGCATCGGCCACCACGGTAAAGGCGGAACAACAGGCGGCGATGTTAAAGCTTTTGGCCGGAGACAGGCAGGTAATGCTGTTGTGCGCCGCCTGTTCGCCAAGGCTGGCAAAAGGCGTGTAACGATGATCGCCAAAGGTCAGATCCGCGTGGATTTCATCGGACACCACCAGCACATCATGGCGGGCGCAAATATCATGCAGCCGTTGCAGTTCGTCCCGCGTCCAGACCCGCCCTACCGGATTATGCGGGTTGCACAAAAACAGCATCCGGTTGCGGGGGTCTGCCGCCAGCCGTTCCAGCCCGTCAAAATCCATTTCATAGCGGCCATCTTGCAGGATCAGCGGATTTTCAACGATGCTGCGGTGGTTTTCGGTGATGATGTCGTAAAAATCGAAAAACACTGGCGGCTGAACGATGATGCCGTCACCGGTTTGGGTAAACAGCGAGGCGGCAATGGCAAGGATGTTCAGCACATTGGGCGCACGCAGGATATGCGCCGGATCCAGCAACCAGCGATGCCGTTTTTCCTGCCAGTCAACCAGTGCGGGGATTAGCCCGTCGGGCAGGGTCTCATAGCCGAAAATCCCGTGTTGCAGGCGTTTTTGCATGGCTTGCAGCACCACCGGCGGGGCCAGAAAATCCATATCGGCCACACCGGCGGCAAACAGGTTTTCGCCGCCTTCGCCCAATACCATTTTGTGGAACTTCAGCGCGGGCACTTCGCGCCGGTCAATTTCAAGATCAAAGTTCATTGCGGGACCCCTCGTTCAGCAGCCAGCTTTATATCCGCCCCGATCTGATACACCGTGTCACCGCGTTCGACCTGCCCCATGGCTCTTTTGCACAGAACAGACCCGTCAAGCGGGGACACGACCTTATCGGCAGGTTGCAAGGGGGTGTCCGGATGGTGGATCAGGGCGACGGTTTCGCCTTTGGCCACCGGATCGCCGATGTTTTTGTGCATCTCCAGCACGCCGTTTTGATAGGCGTAAACCATGCCGACGGATTCCATGGTGCGGGTGCCTTGCAGCGCGTCCGGTTGATAGGCGGGCAGCATGTCAAGGCTGTGCAAAATCCGGCGCAGGCCCCGTTCGACCATGTGGAGGGCGTGATTGCTAACGCCACCGGCTCCGCCAAGTTCTGCCATGATGCTCACAACGCTTTTGCGATTGGCAGCCCCCATGCAGGTGGGCGAGGTGGAGCTCCGCCCGCCGCCGCTGGTAAAGACCCATGCATAGGGCAGATCAAACGCGTCTTGCAGTTTGGCGAGCTTGCGGGATTCCTCGCTGTCCTGCCCCAGCCCCCGCAACAGGGTCGGTTCATAGTAAAGCGACGAGCCGCCGGAATGCAGGTCTACGATATAATCGGTCATCGGCAGCAGGATTTCATCAATGTAATGGGCGATTTTCTCGGTGGGTGTGCCGCGCGGATTGCCCGGAAAACTGCGGTTCAGGTTGCCCCCGTCAATCGGGGAAACCCGTGTTCCTGCCTGCGCTGCCGGGAAATTCGCCATTGGCAGGATGATGACCCGCCCGCGCATATCTTCCGGCTGCAATTCCTGAGCCAGATTGGCCAGCGCGATCTGGCCTTCGTATTCGTCGCCGTGGTTTCCCGCCATTAACAACAGGGTCGGGCCTTTGCCGTTCTGGATCACCACAACCGGTACCGGAATCCAGCCATAGGCAGACCGGTGCACCGAATGGGGCAGGCGCAGGAATCCGGTCTGTTTGCCATCCGCGTTAAAATCCACTTCTGCGGTGATGAAACTCTCTGCCATGGGGTGCCTTTAT
>JALWOO010000041.1 GCA_027083485.1 Amylibacter sp.
TTCCACGCCTTTGTGTGCGGTATCAAAGGTGATGAAGAAATGATGCTCGCCGGGCAGGCCGTTCTTGCCGATGTCAGTGAGCAATTCTTTCATCAGGCCGCGCATGGCCCGATGCATCAGTTCGCCATAGTTAATTGAATCCGACATGATTTGCTTCGCTTTCCTTGATGGGACCGGTCCCGTTTTCTGCCAGCATAAAGGTTTCATTTCTGCTGAAAAGCTTTTCTATCCGGCAAACGGATAATTTTTGGATACGCGCGGAAATCAGGCGGCAAAAGCGGCCTGCAGGGCGATTTCCACCATGTCGCCAAAACTGCGCTCGCGTTGGTCTGCGGGCAATGACGCGCCGTTCAGGGTGTGATCCGATACGGTCAGCACCGCCAATGCGCGCCGTTTGTGGCGCGCGGCGAGGGTGTACAGCTCTGCGGCTTCCATTTCGACGCCCAAAATCCCGTGGCGCACCATCTGTTCAAACAGGTCGGCGCGTTCGTCATAAAAGGTGTCGGATGAATAAATCCCGCCCACATGGGTTGTGGCTCCGGTGTTTTCTGCGGCCTTTACGGCGGCTTGCAGCAATTCCCAATCGGCGCTCGGGGCGAAGTTCAGCTCTTTGAAAATCCCGCTGGAGGGGGTGTTGCGCGATGTTGCGCTCATGGCGATGATCACATCGCGTACCGCCACATGTTCCTGCATGGCCCCGCAAGACCCGATCCGGATCAGGGTTTGCGCATTGAATTCGCTGATCAGCTCGTTCACATAAATCGACAGGGACGGCATCCCCATGCCCGAGCCTTGAATGGTCACCCGATGCCCGTTCCATGTGCCGGTAAAGCCCAGCATACCACGGACTTCGTTTATGCAGGTGACATCCTGCAAGAAGGTTTCCGCCGCCCATTTGGCACGATAGGGATCGCCGGGCAGCAGGACAGTTTCGGCAATCTCGCCGGGTTTTGCGCCGATATGTGTGCTCATGGGGGGCCTTTCGGTTTTGGGTTAACAGACAGGTTAATCGGGCGGGGGCAGGCTTTCCAGCGTTAAATGGCCTGTTAACTGCGATTTCCCTATACATTTGCACAAAAAAGCACTATAGGGCAATCTTTCCCCTACCAAATGTAAAGCCGATACCGTGAAAAAACCCCTTGCCGATGCGCTCTCTGCGCGTGGATACGATAAACTTACTCCTGTACAGGAGGCCGTGACCAACCCGGAGTTGGGGCAGGCGGATTTGCTGGTTTCAGCACAAACAGGATCGGGTAAAACCGTTGGTTTCGGTCTGGCGATTGCGCCGACTTTGCTGGGTGAAGAAGACTCCTTTGGTCGCGCTGCGGCCCCGCTGGCGCTGGTGATTGCGCCGACGCGCGAATTGGCCTTGCAGGTAAAACGCGAACTGGCGTGGCTCTATGCCAATACCGGTGCGGTTGTGGCCTCTTGCGTGGGCGGCATGGACATGCGCGATGAACGCCGTGCGCTGTCGCGCGGGGCGCATATTGTGGTGGCAACACCCGGGCGTTTGCGCGATCACATCATGCGCAGTTCTATTGATCTGTCGTCATTAAAAGCGGCTGTGCTGGATGAAGCAGATGAAATGCTGGATCTGGGGTTCCGCGAGGATCTGGAATTCATTTTGGCGGAATCGCCCGAAGAACGGCGCACCCTGCTGTTTTCCGCAACTGTGCCGCGTTCGATTGCGACACTGGCCCAGAAATACCAAAAGGGCGCGGTGCGCGTCACCACGCTTGAGGAAAAATCCCAGCACACGGATATTACCTATCGCGCAATGAATGTGGCGGCGCATGATGGCGAAAATGCAATCATCAACGTGTTGCGCTATTACGAAGCCCCGAACGCGCTGGTGTTTTGCAACACGCGCGCGCTGGTGAACCGGCTGACCACACGCCTGTCCAATCGCGGATTTTCCGTGGTGGCGCTGTCCGGTGAATTGTCCCAAACCGAACGCACCCACGCGCTGCAAGCCATGCGTGACGGGCGTGCGCGGGTTTGTGTGGCTACCGATGTGGCGGCACGCGGCATTGATTTGCCCAAGCTTGATCTGGTGGTGCATGCGGAATTGCCAAGCAGCCATGAAACCCTGTTGCACCGTTCCGGTCGCACAGGTCGCGCCGGTCGCAAGGGGATTTCCGCCCTGATCGTCACCCCCAAGGCCCGCCGCAAGGCCGAGCGGATTTTGCATGGTGCCAAGGTTCAGGCCGAATGGTGTGATGCCCCTTCCGCAAGCGAGGTTCGCAGCCGCGATCAGGAGCGGATTTTGCAAGATGCCACAT
>JALWOO010000042.1 GCA_027083485.1 Amylibacter sp.
CATCCATATAGGCTTTGTAGTTGCCCTTTTTGACCATGTAGTCGGCCAGTACATCGGCCAGATCCGGGCCGAAGTCATAGGCGTTCATGCCGTCTTTGGCGAACATTTTATAGCCGTCCCCGCCGCTGCGCACATAGTTGTTGGTGACAACGCCGTAGACTTTGTCCGGATCGATCGGCACCCATTTGCCGCCCTCGTTGACCAGCACTTCCTGAATGCGGCCTTCATTGGGGGCGACGCTTGGATCCCAGACGAATTTCAGACCGGCAACCTGCGGGAAGCGGCCTTTGACTTCTTCAACTTGACTGACGCCGTTTTCCAGCGCGGCAATCACGCCGGAGCCTTTGATTTCAAAGGTGGCCAGCGTGTTTTTGAACGGTAGCACAGCCAGAACTTCGCCCATGGTGACAGGGCCTTCGTCGATCGAGGCACGGATGCCGCCGGAATTGGCAATGGCGATGCTGACACCCTGGTTTTTCACCCGGTCCAGCATGGCATCGGCGACAAGATCGCCCATTTCGCATTCCTTGACGCGGCAATTGTCGCGGTTGCCGTCAATGGTGGAGCCGGATTGGGCCACGACTTTTTGGCGGATTTCCTCGAGCGGGCCGGCCAGTTCGGAAATGCGGGCCTTGGTGGCGGCGTCTTCGGTAACGGAACCATCCATGATGATCGGTTCGCCCATGGCGGATTTGATGTTGCCTTCATCGTCAAATACCACATTCAATTCGCCCAGAAACTTGCCATAGGCATAGGCGGAAACGATGGCGGTATTGCCGACCATGGTCGGATAGGGGCCTTTGGCGCGCTTGGAGGTATTGGACAGATAGGTGTTGGAATGCCCCCCCACGATCACGTCAACGCCTGTGGTTTCGGCGGCGACTTTTTGGTCCACCACATAGCCGGAATGGGACAGCACGATGATTTTGTTGATCCCCGAGGCAATCAGCCGGTCGACTTCGCCCTGAACCGCCTTGACCGGATCACTGAATTTCACATTCGGGCCGGGGCTGGACAATTCATCGGTGTCTTGCGGGGTCAGGCCGATCAGGCCCAGCTTTTCGCCGCCGCGCGTGATCACGGTGGATTTCAGCAGCTTGTCTGCCAGTTTCGGTTCGGCGTGGAAATCGGCGTTCGACATCAGCACCGGAAATTTCACCGCATCCATAAAGCCGCGCAGCACCTCGGGGCCATCGTCGAATTCGTGGTTGCCAACGGTCATCGCGTCATAGCCGAGCTTGTTCATCATTTCGGCGGCGACTTTGCCCTTGTAGTAGGTGTAAAACAGGGTGCCCTGGAACTGGTCGCCACCGGAAACCAGAATCGTGTTGTTGGAGCGTTTGCGCGCATCGGCCAATGCGGTGACAAGGCGGGCGGTGCCGCCGAAACATTTGCCTTCTTCGTTCTTTTTGCTGGAACAACCGGAATCATATTTGGAAATCGGCTCGAAACGGGAATGGAAATCATTGGTATGCAGAATGGTCAGCGAATAATCCGCTGCCGCCATGCCGGCGCTCATCGCGAGGGCCGCAAGCGCGGTTGTGGTTTTCAGGGCGATACGGGATAGCATCGGGAATCCTCCTGTTGGTTATTATTATCACGCCAATGTGACGATGTTTCAGGAGCCTGTCAAAGGTATGGGCCGGTTTTTGCGGCTATTTTTCGTCATCCTTGTGGATGGATTTGGCAATGCGTCGCCCCATCAGCCAGACCACCAGCAGCACCGGCGGTACCAATATGGCCCCGAGCATTTTTTCGGACAGCCCCCCGTAGGCGGCGGCTGGTTTCAGCAGTTTGCCAAGGAGCATCACCGCATAATAGCTGATGGCGAAAACAGACAGGCCTTCGACGGTCTGTTGCAGGTGGATTTGCTGCTGGGCGCGTTTGTCCATCTGGCGCAGCAGGGACTGGCTCTGTTCATTGGCCTGCACATTTACCCGCGTTGACAACAGGCGCGACGCACGGGTGGCGCGGGCCGAAAGCGCATCGAGCCGTTCGCGCGCCGCCGTACAGGTGCGCATGGCCGGTGAAAACCGCCGGTTCATAAAGTCGCGGATCAGCATAGAGCCAAGCAACTGTTCTTCGTGCAGCACATCAATGCGTTGCCAGACAATAGCGGCGTAAGCTTTGCCCGCGCTAAAGCGGAAGGCAGTTTGGGCCGAGAGCTTTTCGATCTGGGCGGAAATATCCAGCAACCGGTTCAGGGCGTCTGCGGGATTGGTGCCTTTGGTCGACATTTCGGCGACGATACCCGACAGTTCCGCCTCCAGCGGTTGCA
>JALWOO010000043.1 GCA_027083485.1 Amylibacter sp.
CTTGTTTATAGTCCCGCTGTGCGCTCCTATATGATGGGCGAGGCCCCGCCCGTGTTTGACCTGTTGCAATGGAACTGTGACTCCACCAACCTGCCCGGACGCATGGCGATGGACTATCTGGAGAAGCTGTATGTGGAAAACCAATTGGCGCTTGGCGAATTCGAATTGCTGGGCGAAACCCTGCGGCTGGCGGAAATCAACGTGCCGATTTTCGCCATTTCCACCATCTCGGATCACATTGCCCCATGGAAAAGCACCTTTCGCGGGCTGGCCAAGGTGCGCGGCGAGCGGACGTTTATTCTCTCGGAAAGCGGACATATCGCCGGTGTGGTCAATCCACCGAACCGCAACAAATATGGCCATTGGTACAATCCGGAACCGCCCCGCGATCCCGAATTCTGGCTGGAGAATGCCACCTTCGAGAAAAAGAGCTGGTGGACGCGATGGAATCAGTGGCTTTGTCAGGGTCAAAAACGCACGACAAGCCCGCGAAAACCCGGATCCGGGGACTATAAACCACTCATGCCGGCACCCGGGGATTATGTAACCCGCTAAAATCACACGATTTAACCAGATTTACGCCGCACCGCAGCATTTTTCCTTGCAATGCTGCGTTGCGGCATTTATATATTGTCACAGGCGGTCCTCCCCCGCCACCCTATTTTACGTTGATCAAGGAACTGACAACATGACCAAACAAGCATTTGATTTCGCCAAAGCCACCGAAGACTTCATGGGTGCCTTCAAAATCGACACCAAAGTATTCGACGAAGCCGTTAAAAACGCTGCCGAATTCAACACGAAACTGGTAAAGATTGCCCTGACCACCGCCAAGAAAAACGCTGAATTGACCACAGCCTGGACAACCGAAACCTTGAAAAAGGTCGAAGCTGCCAACAAGGTTCAAAAAGAAGCCGGTGATTACGTGGCAGTAACAGCCGACCTGGCCAAAGCACAAATCGAAGCCCTGCCGGAGAAACTGACCGCTTATGTGGATGTTGCCAAAGCCGCACAACAAGACGCAACTGAACTGTTCGTCGCCGCAGGCAAAGAGGTTCAGGCCGAAGTGGTTGCCAAAACCAAAGAAGCCACCAAAAAAGCTGCTTAATCAGTTAGCAAACACACTTTGAAGGGGTCGCTGATTGCGGCCCCTTTTTGCTGCGGCGCGGCGTCTCCTTGACCTGCTGCACTGCGGCAATTACAGTTCTTGTCAGCATAACAATCCCGGAGGATTCCCATGGCTGACGATACATTCGATTTTGCCAAAGCGGCACAAGACTTCATGGCATCGATGAAAATCGACCCTTCCGCCCTTGGTATGCCGTTGCAGGCACCGGCCGATTTTCAGGCCAAACTTGCGAAAATCGCCATAGACGCGGCGCAGAAAAATGCGGAGCTGACCAGCGAATGGACCAAAGAGACCTTCAAAAAGGTTCAGCAAACCAGCAATTTTTCCGGTGAAATCACCGATATCACCCAGATGGCGACAGCATTTTCCGCCGAACAATCCAGCGATATGCAGGAAAAACTGACCGCCTACGCCGAAGTAGCCAAACAGGCTCAGGAAGAAACCCTGAAACTGTTTGCCGATTTCATCCGTGATCCGGAAGACACCACCGAATAGCCCCTTCTGTGCGCCATATCGGGCACACCAAAAAGTCAGAGATCCCATGCCGGAAAAAATCCTAATCAACCGCTATGCCAGTCGTCGGTTGTACAACACCCAGAGCAGCGAATATGTGACTCTGGAAGAGGTCGCCACCTTGATCCGCGACGGCAACGAAGTAGAAATCAAGGACCGTAAAACCGGTGAAGACCTGACGCGTCAATACCTGCTTCAGATCATCACCGAACAACAATGCAAAGGCGAAAGCAGCCTGCCGATCAACGTGCTGACCGGCCTTGTGCGCTCGTGCAATTCCGCTTCCCAGAATTTGCTGCCCGAATTCCTGTCCAAATCTTACGAGGCTTTTACCGAGCAACAGGAAAAAATGCTGGAACAGTTTTCCGGCTCCATTCCCGAAAAACTGGCTCCGGATTTTGGTTTTGGCACGCCGGCCGAGTGGCAGAAAAAGCAGGCCGAGATTTACAGCTCGATGATGCAGGCATTCCTGCCCAAAACGCCCGAACCGGCAAAAGAACCCGCACCGGATGCCAACGAGATGACCGAAATCAAAGAGCAACTCGCCGCGTTGCAGCGCAAACTGGATACACTCTGATCTAACTTCTTGCTCGGGCTGTCGGTGTCGTGTTTTTAGCCGAAGCAATGAACTGCACTGTTGAGTTCGGCCGCGCTATTTCCTCAGGGTTCATCCGGCACAGGGCCAGGCGGTATTTTCGGCCCTTCTGCCGCAACTTGTGCTGCCCCGGCGGCTGCTTCCTTTTCTGCTTCACTCAAGCCTTCGCCACCTTCGATTTCGACTTTCACGTTGCGCTCTGCCATACGAATCCCGTTGGCTTCAAAAATGTCGCGTACCATTTGGTATGCATCGCGGCGCACCAGCCATTGCTCCCCGGGCTTGGTCATGAATTTCACACCCACAACCATGTTGAATTCCTCCATCCGGCGAACACCCTGAGATTTCAGAGTTTGTAAAATGCTGTCGCCATAGAATTCATTTTCCTTGAGCTTGGCCCCGACCTGTTTCACCAGCTTCTTCACAAGTTTCAAATCCGTATCAAAGGGCACTCGGAATTCGAGCTTCATAATCACCCAGTCCCGGCTGTGGTTGGTCAGGTATTTCAATTCACCAAAGGGAATGGTGTGGATCGCACCGCGGTGATGGCGCACGCGCAAAGACCGGATAGAAATGCTTTCAACTGTGCCGCGCAATTCGCCGATCTCGATGTATTCACCCAGCCGAAAAGCATCATCGATTAAGAAGAAAATACCAGATACCACATCGCGAACCAAGGACTGTGCACCAAAGCCAATGGCAATCCCCACAACACCGGCACCGGCAATCAGCGGAGCAATATTGACCCCCAGAGAGCTCAGAATGGAGACCGCAACGGCGGTGATCAACGCCACCAATAACGTCATGCGCAACAAAGGCAACAAAGTTGCCATTCGCGCTTCCGGTCCGGGAGCCTCGGAACCTTCAGGCGGAACATAAGCCGCAAGCCGTTGGTCAATCGCTGTTTTTGCCCATGTCCAGATCAGATCAGCCACCAACACAACAAAAGCCGTATCCGCCAATACCGAAAACACCCGCGCCGTAAACGAGGCCGGTTGATCCGATGACAGCATGTTAAATCCCCAAATGGCACCCAGCAAAACCAGTGCTGTGATGACCACCAACAAGCGCACAAAGCGTTTGGAAATCAGGCGAATCGTGCTGTAAGGTTCGGTTCCGGGCAACGGTTCTTGTTGTTCTTCAGGCTCGTGTTGCACGGGCTCTGGCGGGGTTTCATCAGCGGAAGTGCCAGCTTCTACCGCTTCTAATTTAGCTTCGGCCAAAGCTTCTTCACGGGCTTCTTCGGCTTCCAATGCCTGTTCAGCCTTGATCGCCGCCACGGCCTGATCGAAGAAATAATCCACCCATGCGTTCAGTATTTTAATCAGTGGAAACAGCGTGGCCAAAACAAGCACGCTCCACATCAGCGCGCCTGTGTCAAACAACCACAATAAAAACACCACCCCCACCATAACATACAGGTAATTTTGCCAATGGTGCGGTGCAGGTCCGGTCGGTTGCTTTTGTTCGCTACACCAAAGGCGAAAAGATTGGCGGATGGTGACAAACAACATGGCCACAATCCCCAACCCTAGGATCACAGATTCGGCCAGTGTAGCCTGTGCAACTCTTGCATCCGTATCCTGACTTAGCTGGGCAAATACATTATTCACGGCAATCGCAATAGCGAAACTGGTGGCCACCAGCGGCAAATATAAATGTAAATGCTTGGCCATTTTCCGGGACAAAGGGACCAGTCTCAATTCCGGAACTTTGGGGGCCAGAATAAAAATAGACAAGGCCCGCACCGCACGCACGACGATGATCACAACCAACAAATTCAAGACAACCGATTCGACCAAAGGAGGCCAATCAAAACTCAAAAAAGTCCCGATACTGCCCAGCGCAAACAAGGCCTGCCCCCCAACCACAATCGCAGCCCGTGCCAACGCAGCACGGGCCCGTTCGATCGGGGCATTGTGAACCTGCATTTCCAACCGCAACAAGGGCAGGCGCGTATATTGCCGATAGAGCCATTCCAACCCCGCGCCGACAAACAGGAAAATCACCAGAAACGTCAGGCTGCGCACCTTGCGGTGCAGCTTCATTTCCTTTTCCCACCGATCTTCGAGCAAATCCGGAACATGGGGTAACAATACCCATGCTTCACCCAGTTCCCGCAGACGTGTGCGCACTTTCATCATGCCTTTTGTAATTTGCTCACGCAGGGAGATACCGCCAACATCGTGGACCTGTTGGCCGGTTTCCAATGCCGACTGTTGCAGCCAATTGCGCATTTGCTCATCAGACAGCAAGCGCATAAATTCTTTGATGTCATTGGGCGATGGCGGCGCAATTTCAACAGGTGCAGCGGGCGCACTCGACACTGTCGAAACCTGTGTCGTTGCAGCTATCGCAGCCCCCCCCGCCAATAGAATCACCATAAAACAGGCCGCCAAATATCGCAAAATCATTGGATGGCCTCCCGTGGTGGTTTTGTTTTTCGTTCCAGCACATAATCCGGCGGCAGAAGGCGTTCCACTTTTAGCACCCCACCAACCGGATGTAGCTGACATGCCAACCGTACATCCGGACCACAGCCCAAGCGCTCCAAAGTATCCTGTTCAAGCTGCAATGGTTCCGGCAAGAATTCCGCCCCTTCCAATATTCGCACGCGACAGGTGCCACACCGCCCCCGCCCATTACAAATATGCGCATGGGGCAGATCGTTATGGCGCGCAATATCCAAAAGGCTCGGTCCGGTTTTGCTTTCAAGGGTTGGGCCATGCAAATAGCTAATCTCGATCTGTTCTTTGCGCCGGCGCATCACCCGGACGGCACGCAACAGCAAAACCAATATCACAAGGCCAGTAGCCCCGCGAATAACCCAACTTGTTTCAAGCTTTGATCGCGCCACGATCTGCGTCGGCGTCAGAGGAGCTGCCGGTGCCTGATGTGTTTCACGGGCCTCGTCCACCGGGGTATCCACCCCGACAGGGTCCACACCTGAAACAGCACTGTTTTGCCCCCCTGTCGGCGCATTCGCCTGCACCTGTTCCTGCGCCGCTTTGGCAGCCTTGGCGGCAATAAGTACTTCTCGACCGGCGCCGACATAACCGAGCAAGGCAAAAACCGGAATTGCCACCGCCAATGGATAAAGCCAAGGCAATGAACGTAACGCCCATGTTTTGGAGCGCAGCCACATGAATAACCCCAAACAGCCATGCACCCAGATAATCCCCAACAACAAAACCTGTCGCAATCCGGCAATCGGATCTTGTTGCCAAAAGAATTTCAATATCACTTCGTAAGAAGCATCCGACATAATTTCCCGCGTCGCCCCAATGCCGATCACATGTGGCACCAACAGCGGAATAATCGCCAGCCCCGCCAAGAACTGCACCATGTCATTGGCTGACATGCGCAGGGTTTTGCGTTTGTAAATCGCCTCCATCGCCAATAAAAAATGGATGGTCAGGGTGATTTCCAAAAATAAAGAACCTATCGGGCCAGTCCATAGCCCGCTCAAATAGGGGCGCGCTTGCTCTACCAAAGCAATCGAATGCATGCCCAAAATCAAATTCACTAAATGTGTGGTAACAAAACTGAGCAATATCAATCCGGTAATGATACGCGCGCTTCGCAGTGCCACGGCCAAAGGGGCACGTTTTTGGGTAACAGAATTCATAGCAGGCCTCTTGGCTGGGTCGTTGGCTGAGCTCAGAGTTACAGAACTTGTTAAACTTCGCAACCGAACAGCCGCATTGGCCTTAAAATTCTTCAACCAACTGTACACCGGGCACATGTTTAATCGCGCCTTTGATCTGGGGGTTGAGCGTGTATTCCTGTTTCAAGGCGACCTCGACCTCTCCGGGTAAATCGGGATGCGACAACACCAGATGCACCGGCCCCCGCCCCCGCCTGCCCGCATTTTGGGTGGCGGTCTCCAGACGGGTTTTAACCGAAGAAATCGCATCAGGGGTATTCAGAAAAATACGCAGCCCCATCGCGGCGGCGTCTTCTACCGCACGATCCACGGTCTGTACCCCGCGCGCCAACAGCTTGAGCTGTTCTGCCTCCAGATTGGCCTCGACCGACAACACAACATTTTCACCCGGCACCAACAGATCCCGATATTTTTCCAATGTGTCCGAAAAAATTGTCACTTCATAAAGCCCCGTAGGATCCGACAGCTGCGCAAAAGCAAATCGGTTGCCGCGGGCGGATTTCCGTTCCTGCTTGGCGGTTACTGTACCGGCAAGTTTGACCACACAAGCCCCGTTTTTCACCTTCTGGTTCAGCTCTGCCAACGTCAGGATGTTCTTGCGTTTCAACGGGCCAAGGTAATCATCCAGCGGATGCCCCGACAGGTAAAACCCGATGGCACGGTGTTCCTCGGCCAGCCGTTCGGTGGGCAACCAATCCTCGGGCATCGGCAGGCGCGGGGCGGGCAGATCCTCGCCACTATCACCAAACAGCCCGCCCTGGGCCGAATTTTTATCCGCATGGGTAGCAGCCGAATAGGCAACCAGCGCATCCACGGATTCCAGACATTTGCGCCGGTTGGCATCCAGCATGTCAAAGCCGCCGGAGCGCGCCAGCATTTCCATCGGGCGTTTGCCGACCTTTTTCAAATCCACCCGCCGCGCCAGATCGAACAGGTCCTTGAAATCGCCATTCTCAAGGCGTTCATTGGTGATCAACTTCATCGCCTCGCCGCCTACGTTTTTCAACGCACCCAGCGCATAGCGGATTTTGCCGTCAATGACGCTAAAGGTCGACAAAGACCGGTTCACACAAGGCGGCACAATTTCAATATCCAGCCCGCGCTTGGCCTCTTCTATATAAACACCCAGCTTGTCCGTCAGGTGAATATCGCAATTCATCACCGCAGCCATGAATTCCACCGGATGGTTCGCCTTGAGCCAGCCGGTTTGATAGGACACCACCGCATAGGCCGCCGCGTGGGATTTGTTAAAGCCGTAGTTGGCGAATTTTTCCAGCAGATCGAAAACTTCGGTGGCCTTTTTCTTGTCCACCCCGTTTTCCATGGCGCCCTTTTCGAATTTGGGGCGCTCCTTGGCCATTTCCTCGGCGATTTTCTTACCCATGGCACGGCGCAGCAAATCCGCCCCGCCAAGGCTATACCCCGCCATGACCTGCGCAATCTGCATCACCTGTTCCTGATAAACGATGATGCCCTGCGTTTCCTTGAGCAGATGGTCAATCAGCGGATGCACGGATTCGATTTCTTTTTCGCCGTTTTTGACCTCGCAATAGGTGGGAATGTTTTCCATCGGGCCGGGACGATACAGCGCCACAAGGGCAACGATATCCTCGATACAGGTGGGTTTCATGCGGCGCAGGGCATCCATCATGCCCGAACTTTCCACCTGAAACACCGCCACGGTTTTCGCATCGGCATAAAGCTTGTAGGTCACCGGATCATCAATCGGGATCGCGCCAATATCGCCCTCGGCCCCCTTGGGCGGCTCAAACAGGGTGCGCCCGTCTGGCGCAATATGCAATTCACGCCCCGATGTGTGGATCAAATCCACGGCATTCTGAATCACCGTCAGGGTTTTCAGGCCCAGAAAGTCGAATTTGACCAGCCCCGCCTGTTCCACCCATTTCATATTGAACTGGGTCGCCGGCATATCCGAGCGCGGATCCTGATAGAGCGGCACCAGTTCATCCAGCGGACGGTCCCCGATCACCACCCCCGCCGCGTGGGTCGAGGCATTGCGCAGCAACCCTTCGACCTGCTGGGCAAAGCCGAGCATCCGTTCCACCACCGGTTCGGCCTTGGCCTCTTCGCGCAAGCGCGGTTCATCCGCCAGTGCCTTGGTGATCGACACAGGTTTGACCCCTTCAACAGGGATCAGTTTCGAAAGACGATCCACCTGCCCATAAGGCATTTGCAGCACCCGCCCGATATCGCGCACGGCGGCCTTGGACAAAAGCGCGCCAAAGGTGATGATCTGCCCCACTTTGTCGCGGCCATATTTTTCCTGCACATAGCGGATCACCTCCTCGCGGCGATCCATGCAGAAGTCGATATCAAAGTCGGGCATGGAAACCCGCTCGGGGTTAAGAAACCGTTCAAACAGCAGCGAATAGCGCAGCGGGTCAAGGTCGGTCACCGTCAGGGAATAGGCCACCAGAGACCCCGCACCGGACCCCCGCCCCGGACCCACCGGAATATTGTGATCCTTGGCCCATTTGATGAAATCGGCCACGATCAGAAAATAACCCGGAAAGCCCATGCCCTCGATAATATCCAGCTCGAAATCCAGCCGTTTCTGGTATTCTTCGACGCTGGCCGCATGAGGGATCACCGCCAGCCGGTTTTTCAGGCCTTCATTGGCCTGCCGGCGCAGTTCCACAACCTCGTCATCAGCAAATTTCGGCAGAATAGGATTACGCTTGTAAACCTTGAAAGCACAGCGTTTCGCAATTTCAATCGTGTTTTCTATGGCTTCCGGAATATCCGCAAACAGGGCGACCATTTCTTCTTGCGATTTGAAATAGTGTTCTTCGGTCAGGCGACGACGCGGTTCCTGCTGATCCACATAGGCCCCTTCACCAATACAAATCAGCGCATCATGGGCTTCAAACATGTCGCGATCAGGGAAATACACATCATTCGTCGCCACCAGCGGCAAATCCATGTCATAGGCCAGCCGCACGAATTCCGGTTCTGTCGCGGCCTCTTGCGGCGTGCGCGTGGCTCCATCATACGGATGCCGCTGCAATTCAACATAGAGCCGCTCCGGAAACATATCCGCCAAGCGCATTAACAAGGCTTTAGCGGCCTCTTTCTGACCATCCCGGATCAACTGCCCGACAGGGCCAAGCGCTCCGCCGGACAGGCAGATCAACCCCTCGCTATGGCGCTCCAATTCTTCCAAAGTGATGTGGGGCAGCGCATCCCCGGACTCCAGAAACGCACAAGAATTCAGCGTCATCAGGTTCAGATAACCGGTTTCATTC
>JALWOO010000044.1 GCA_027083485.1 Amylibacter sp.
TGCCGTCACCGGAATAAAAGGCATCATCATCCTTGCCGCCATACAGCCGGTCCTTGCCGTCACCGCCGCGCAGCACATCAAACCCGTCACCGCCAAACAGCCTGTCATCGCCTTCGGCCCCGTCCAGCACATCATTGCCAAGCCGGCCGGTGATCCTGTCGTTTCCGGCCTCGCCATACATTGTATCCCCCCCTTGACGGCCAAGCAAAATATCGCGGCCTTCACCGCCATAAAGCGTGCTGGATTTACTGCCTCCAACCAGCTTGTCATTGCCAAGCCCGCCATAGAGCGTATCCGCGCCAAGCCCGCCAATCAGGGTGTCAAAGCCGGCTTCGCCAAACAGCACATCGTTATTGACCCCGCCATAGAGCCTGTCATTTCCCCTGCCGCCATACAGGCTGTCATTGCCCAATCCCCCATAGAGAAGGTCGATCCCGTCTTCGCCCAGCAACACGTCTTTTCGGGCCTCGCCATAGATCTTGTCGTTGCCTTTGCCGCCTTTGACGTAATCTTCGCCTTTGCCGGTTCTGATGGTATCATTGCCCCCCAGCCCCAACATAACATCGTCACCAGTGGTGCCGTTTTTGACGTTGGCTTTGGCGTTGCCTTCCCAATAGAAATCGGGTTCCTGAATGAAACGTCCCTCGATTGCGGCTACGTGACTGAACTGCACGGTGGCATTGTCCAGAAAGGTCAGCATCTGGTCCCCGTTGTTCAACAGGTCGATTTCGACGTCTTGCTGACCGGAATTGGTGGTTTCGTCGGCCACTTGCGGGCCGATCACCAGTTTGCCCGTGGGGGACAGGACGGCATAAAATATATCGGAATCCCGATTGCCCGCAACGCCCAGACCGGTCCAGACGATGGTGATCAGGCCGGATTTGGTAAAGCCCACGTCAAAATCGGTGCTGGAGAGGATTTTGCCATAGCCTTCGAATTCCGTGTCGAAAATAATCGGTTTGCCGAGCTTGTTGCCGGTGTTGCTGTATTTCTGAATGGATATCGTGTTGGATTCAGGCAAGCCGCCGGGCACCACATTGATCACATTATGGGCAATCACAAAGCCGCCCTTGGGGTTTGTTGCGATGACCTCGGGGACCTGAGTCGCAGGGATATCACCCAAAGGCTTTTCCGAACCGACAGTCGTGCCGTTTGGGCGGAAAATTTGCAGGAAAGATCCGTCCAGATTGGTTTTCTGCCAGA
This sequence comes from Amylibacter sp., assembly GCA_027083485.1. GTDB lineage: Bacteria > Pseudomonadota > Alphaproteobacteria > Rhodobacterales > Rhodobacteraceae > Amylibacter. Next base: position 1,204 of record JALWOO010000044.1, read on the forward strand.
TCACCGCCAGATTTCCGTTGCCCAGCACTGTTGCCTTGGGTGCGGGATGCGGGAAACCGCCGGCTTGCGCATTTTGGCCAAAATCAAAGGTATTCAACAGCGCGCCGCTCTTGCCATAAAACGCGCCGACATATTGCGGGTCCGCGCCGGCATCCCGATCACGATAGGTGACAAGCATGCCGTTGCTGGTCTCAAAAGCATTGGAGCCATCAATCCAGCCTGTCGCCAGAACCTTTTCGCTGCCAACGGCATTCCCGCTGGCATCATATTTCTGGCTGATCAGGTTGGGCGTGTCCTCGGGGGTCAGGCTTCCGGACCGGCTGATGTGGTTATACACCAGATTGAACCCGCCGTCGGCCGTGGCCACCACATGGGGCGGCGCATCGCCGTTGCCAATGGTGCCCACCGTATCCAGCGCCGTGGTTACCTTGGTCTTGGGGTTAAAGCTATAGATTGAAATCGGACCGGTGCCCACGATATAGGCGGTAATAACGGTTCCGTTTTTTAGAACTGTTGTTGAATGCTGGTCCGCGTCAAGCGTTCCAGAAAGACGATGTTGAGTGCCGAGAAATCCGACCATAATTATGCCCCCCTAAAATAATATACTTCACGCTAGCGATAATGTGGCAGAAGGGAAGTGCGAAACGGCACAGTGACGTCGGATTACACAAAAGTGAAAATGAGTATTGTGCAGAATCCGGTTGAAAATTGCGTTATTTGGGTGGGGTATTATTGTACCGTAATTGTAACCTGTTGAAAATACAAGGTAAAATGGACAATAACTGCGTTGACTTGTGTTTGCATATCCTTGATAACCCGCAAATCAGATTCCCGCAGGTGTTTTGGCCTGCAACAAACCGTAGTGTATGGAACAAACACATGAAAACTTTCTCAGCAACACCTGCTGATATTGACAAGAAATGGCTGATTATCGATGCTGAAGGCATCGTTCTTGGCCGTTTGGCGTCGATCATCGCAATGCGCCTGCGTGGCAAACACAAGCCGACCTTTACGCCGTCCATGGATATGGGTGACAATGTCATCGTCATCAATGCGGACAAGGTTCAGT
>JALWOO010000045.1 GCA_027083485.1 Amylibacter sp.
CGCCAGAACAATATCGCCGCAAGCGTTCAGCAGAAAATCTTTGCTCAGGTAAACCTTTTCTTTACCCGCCTCGATGTAGAACAAACGCGAAACATCTTTGACCCGGTCAATCGCGTGTTTCATGTTCAGGCGGATGGCATCATTCGGGCCGGTGGTTTTGCGCTGGCGGCAGGTGCCCGGATAAACCACGCCGTCCGGCCCGAATTGCGGTTCTGCGCCTTCCTGCGGGGCGGAAAGGGCGGCTTTGATATCTTTGCGGGTGCAGCTGCAAGGATAGGTCAGGCCCATATCTGTCAGCCCTTGCAGCGCCGCCTGATAGGCGGGCATGCGTTCGGATTGACGCATGACCGGCATGTCCCACCGGATGCCGAGCCAGTGGAGGTCGTCGTATATGGCCTGTTCGAATTCCGCTTTGCAGCGGGGTTGGTCGATGTCCTCGATCCGCAACAGGAATTTGCCGCCCGCCTTTTGGGCGGCCTCAAAAGCAAGGAGCGCCGAATACCCGTGCCCCAGATGCAACAGACCGGTCGGGGAGGGGGCAAAGCGCTCGATATGCATGGTTACTGCTTTAACCAGTCGGACCAATCCGCCTTGGCCCGATCCGTATAGGCCTTGTAGCGGGTCTTGCGGTTGCGCCGTCCGCCTTTGACGTCCTCAACCGGGGGAAACAGGCCAAAGTTGACGTTCATCGGCTGAAAGGTCTTGGCTGCGGCCCCGCCGGTAATATGGGTGATCAGCGCGCCCATGGCGGTGGTGTTTTTCGGGGTCGACAAATCACGCCCCTGTGCCTGTGCGGCGGCCATACGCCCCGCCAACAGGCCCATGGCGGCGCTTTCGACATAGCCTTCAACGCCGGTGATCTGACCGGCAAACCGGATATCGGGGCGCGATTTCAGGCGCATCTGTTCATCCAGCAACATAGGAGAGTTGATAAATGTATTGCGATGAATGCCGCCAAGACGGGCAAAGCGGGCGTTTTCAAGGCCCGGAATCATCGAAAACACTTCGGTTTGTTCGCTGTATTTCATCTTGGTCTGAAAGCCGACAATATTATACAGGGTGCCAAGCCGGTTATCGCGGCGCAACTGCACAACCGCATGGGCCTTGACATCGGGCTGGTGCGGGTTGGTCAGGCCGACCGGTTTCATCGGTCCCCACCGCAGGGTTTCGCGCCCGCGTTCGGCCATCACTTCGATCGGCAGGCAGCCGTCAAAATAGGGGGTGTCTTTTTCCCAGTCCTTGAATTCGGTTTTTTCCGCCGCCAAAAGCGCGTCAATAAAGGCCTCGTAGGTTTCCTGATCCATGGGACAATTCAGATAGGCGGTGCGCTCTTCTTCGGTGTCGCCCTTGTCATAGCGGGACTGGAACCATGCCTTGTTCATGTCGATGCTGTCGGCATAGACAATCGGGGCGATGGCATCAAAAAACGCCAGACCGCTTTGGCCAGTGGCGTTCAGGATGGACTCTGCAAGGGATTGCGTCGTCAGGGGGCCGGTGGCGATGATGGTCTGGCCCCAGCTTTGCGGTGGCAAGCCGGTGATCTCGCCCCGTTCAAGCGTGACCAGCGGATGGTTCAACAACCGTTCGGTAACGCTGGCGGAAAACGGTTCCCGATCCACGGCCAGCGCGCTGCCTGCCGGTAATTTATGCCGGTCGGCCATTTCCATAATGAGGCTGCCCGCCGCGCGCATTTCCCAATGCAACAGGCCAACGGCATTGGCCTCGTGGTCATCGGAACGCAATGAATTGGAGCAAACCAGCTCTGCCAGCCCGTCCGTCTGATGGGCAAAGGTGCCGGTTTTTGGGCGCATTTCGTGCAGGACGACGGGCACGCCAGCAGAAACGCATTGCCATGCGGCCTCTGATCCGGCCATGCCGCCGCCGATGATGTGAATTGGGTGTGTCATACTGTGCGACTTAGGCCATCATCCGGTTTTTGGAAAGCGAAAATAGTGTCCCCTTCGCAGTAGGGGTGCGAAGGGGACGGAAACGAACTTAATAGTTCGTGAGAACTCTGGCTGATGGGTAGCCGGTTCCTGTCGGTCACTATACGAGCGCCAAAAGTAAATCCAAGGCGAAAGTGAGTAAACGTAACAAATTATTGTGTGTTTACTTTGGCTGGCGCAGAGGGGACCACTTTTGCGTGTGTCCCGCATGCCGTATAAGTGGATTGGCCCTTATTTCGTTACGTCCGGTTGCGAGGGTTCTGTCGAATCGGAGGCATTATCCGAATCTTCATCGGCCTGTTCCGCAATATAGGCCACGGATAC
>JALWOO010000046.1 GCA_027083485.1 Amylibacter sp.
AATCACAGCTTGCCGGCCTGCCAAAATCAGGGCATAGCCACGGTGGGTGGCCTCGATTGCCAGTTCCCGCCCTATACCGGATCCGGCACCTGTAATTAAAACGGTTTTGCGGGTCATGCTGCGGTTTCTTTCTCGCGGGGGATGGATTGGGCGGGGGCGGTCTGGGCCAGTTTCAAGGCCACAGTCCGGTTGGGGGTGCCCGCAGGCCGGATAAGGCCGCTGCTGCGGGGATCGACCATGACAAGGCGTTCCGGACGGGCATAGACGGGCAGGCCGGCAAGCTGTGATTCGATGCGCTCCATAGGTAGCGGAGCCATCGGGGCGACGACCAGCGTCAGACTGCCGGCATCCAGCACCAAGGCAGAGCAGGCAATCATCGGATCTGCCGCCAGCAACCGTTCAATCCATTCCGGATTGATATTGCGTCCGGCGGCGGTCACGATCAGATTGTCTTTGCGTCCCTCGATCACCAGACGCCCGTTTTCAAAATGCCCCAGATCGCCGGTTTTCCAACGGCTCGGGGCTGCATCATGGTGCAAATAACCGTCCATCACAGTCGGGCCGGAAACAACGACTTCACCGTCTTCGATGACCACATCCAGACCATCAAGAACCCTGCCAACGGTGCCCGGTTCATTGTCGCCAACACGGTTCAGCGCAACGACGGAACAGGCCTCGGACAGGCCGTAGCCTTCATATACAGGAATGCCGACAGCCATGGCCTGACGCAGCATAGCGGGGGAGGCCGGCGCACCGCCCATGGCGACAAAACGCAGGCTGTCGGGGGCTGCTGGGCCGCCTTGCTGCATATCGGTCAGCCAGGCGGTTAGCAATTTCGGGGCCAGCAGGCTCATGGTGGGGCGATGGGTCGCGAATACCTGTGCCATTACACCGGGGGCGTGGCCGAACAGAGCGGCCATGGCTTCGGGGGCGAAAACCGTGCGTGCGCCTGCCATGACAGGCAGAAACATGCCGCAAATCTGCTCCAGCAACTGCGCGGCGGGCAGTACAGAAAGGTAAACATCCTCTGGCGAGGTCTCCACCGCATTTGACAGGGCGCTGATCGAGGCGCTGATCTGTTTTTCCCCGATAATCACGCCTTTGGGATGGCCCGAGGAACCGGAGGTATAGATAATCCGGCGATGTCCGGCAGTTGTCTCCCTTGCGGGGCCGGTCAGTAATAACAAGGGTTCCAGTCCGGGCAACCCGTGGCCGGTACCACCAATCATGGCCTCAATACCGGAATCCTGAATGATATGGGCGATTTGGTCCGCCCCGAAGAAATGCGGAATCGGCACCAGACGTTTGCCTGCAAGGGTTGCCGCCAGATCGGCGACTACATAATCGGGACCGTTTGGCAGGGCCAGCCCGATAGTATCCGGCTCTTGTTCAAGCGCCGTGGCCATCCCTGAAACACGGGCGGCCAATTCAGACCAGCTCAGATGGGTGTCGCCGTATTGAAAGCTCGTTTCATCTGCGCGTTCACGGGCGTTTTGCCAGAGTTTTTCAAAAAACTGTTTCATGCTGCTACCTTCAGAATACGGGTGTGATGGCGGGAGCAGTGTTCTGCGGAAATGGCACAGACAACAGGGTCGGTTGCATAATACCGCCCCCAGTCACCGGCATTATCCAGCCGTTCCGGATCGGCCGGGGCCAGCTCCAGCAGGTCCATTTTCAACTTGCGGAAAATCTGGCGCAGCCGTGAAGTGGCCGTGAACATGCAATATGTTTTGCCCCGCGTCTGTCCTTCGCCGATAACAGCGGCAAACAGGGGCAGCATCGCTGCCGGGGTTGCTGTGGCCAGTGTCACGACTTCCAGAATATCGGTGCGTTTGACAGGCCGGTTCAGGCCTTTTGAAATTGCGGTCTCGACCGGGGTATCCAGATAGACCTGACTGAAAAAATCGTCCGTTGCCTCGCGCAGGCCGGTGGCGGCAATGATTTTGCCCTGCTGGTTGCTTACTAAAACCATTTCATCGGCATGGGCAGGAATAACGGCCCCGTATTGGCTGCCATATACGTTTTCAATCAGTTCTGCACCGGCTTCCCATCTGGCCGATCCGCGCTTTGCCACTTCCGTTGTCATGCTATGCTCCTGCACTTTGCATTTGGTTACAGTGGCAGATTTAAGAGGCATGGCTTACAACACCCTTACATGTTGTAAGTTTTCCCGAATTTGTGTGGAGAGGGCAAAACAAAGGGTATAACGCGCAACCTGTTCCGTTTGCTCCGAAACGGTAAACGTGGTTTTAAATGCAATGTTTCAA
>JALWOO010000047.1 GCA_027083485.1 Amylibacter sp.
GGATGAACCGATGAAACCCGACAAAATGAGTGATGCGGAACTGGAACGCTATGCGCGCCATATTGTGCTGCGCGAGGTTGGCGGTGCCGGACAACAGAAGTTGCGCAAGGCGCGGGTGTTGGTGGTCGGGGCCGGTGGTCTGGGATCCCCCGCCCTGATGTATCTGGCAGGGGCTGGCGTCGGCACCATCGGGGTTGTGGATGATGATCTGGTCAGTGCCTCCAACCTGCAACGGCAGGTTTTGTTTGTGGAAGCGGACATTGATACTCCCAAAGTGTTTGCCGCGCAGTCCCGTTTGCAGGCGCTCAATCCTTTTGTCGAGGTGCGGCCCTTTCACCGGCGGTTGGGGGAGGATGACGCCGAAGCGTTGATTTCAGAATTTGATCTGGTGCTGGATGGCACGGATAATTTTGCCACAAGAGCGTTGGTCAATCGGGCCTGTGTGGCTGCGGGAAAGCCGCTGATTTCCGGCGCGATAAGCCAGTGGGAAGGCCAGTTGAGCGTGTTTGATCCGGCGAACGGTGCCCCGTGTTATGCCTGTCTGTTTCCGGAGGAACCTGCTGCCGGTCTTGCGCCGAGCTGTGCCGAGGCCGGCGTGATGGGGGCCTTGCCCGGTGTGGTTGGAGCCATGATGGCGGCAGAGGCTGTGAAGCTGGTGACCGGCGCCGGGCAGGCCTTGCGCGGGGAGATGTTGATGTATGACGCGCTTTATAGCGAAAACCGCAAGCTGAAGGTCGGCAAACGTGCGGATTGTCCGGTTTGTGGGGGCGGCTGAGCAGCCGCGAAGGGGGCTGTCTGCCCCCTTACCCTCGAAGGTATTTTAGAAAATGAAGAGGGCCGGCTATAGCATTGCCGGAACCACCTGATCCGGCGGGCGGTGGCCGTCATCGAAGGTTTTGATGTTGATGATGACCTTTTCACCCATTTCAAGACGCGATTCCAGCGTGGCAGAGGCCATGTGCGGCAGCAACATGACATTGTCCAGTTTGCGCAGGCGGGGGTTTGCCTCGCTGCCGTGTTCAAACACGTCAAGACCGGCACCGGCCAGTTCTTTGTTGCGCAAGGCGCGGGTCAGGGCGTTTTCATCCACGACCTCGCCGCGAGAGGTGTTGACCACGTAAGCCGAGGGTTTCATCAGCTTGATCCGGCGCGCATTCAGCAAGTGAAATGTGCTTGGTGTGGCGGGGCAATGGATGGAAACCACATCCATGCGCGCCAGCATCTGGTCGAGGCTCTCCCAATAGGTGGCGTTGAGTGCGGCCTCCGTATCGGGATGGACCTTTTTGCGGTTGTGATAGTGAACCTGCATGCCAAAAGCATTGGCGCGGCGTGCGACGGCGGAGCCGACCTGTCCCATGCCCAGAATACCAAGCCGTTTGCCGGCAAGACGGGTGCCAAGGAATGCTGTTGGCGACCAGCCGGACCATTCGCCCTGTTGCATATGAATCGAGCCTTCGCGCACGCGGCGCATGGCGGCCATCATCAGGGCCATGGTGATATCGGCAGTGTCATCGGATGAAACGCCAGGGGTGTTGGATACCAGAATACCGCGTTGGCGGGCGGTTTGGACGTCAATGTGATCAACGCCGGAGCCGTAATTCGCGATCAGTTTCAAGTTTTCGCCTGCCTGCGCGAGCAAGCGTGCATCGATTTTATCGTTTAGCGTTGGCACCAGAACATCGGCGGTTTTGACTGCCTGAACCAGTTGTTCGCGGCTGAACGGGGTGTCTGACTCGTTCAACTGTACGTCAAACAGTTCTGTCAGGCGGGTTTCAACGGGTTCGGGCAAACGTCGCGTAACGACAACAGAAAGCTTTTTGGCAGACATGGCAGGCAATGACCTCTGGATTTGTTTTGTCTATTGTGGCAAAAAAATAGCAAGCGGGGCAAGGTGAAAGACCCCGAGCGTAGAAAAATACGCGATTTATCCAGAGTGGCGAGACAGGCAAATGTTTTTACGAATAATTGTAACGATGGTCGGCATGGCGCTGGCCGGGGGCGCGTTGGCGGGCGGAAAGCCGGCGCAAGGACGGGGGCCGGTTACAAACCTGCCGTTGCCGCGGTTTGTGTCGTTGAAGGCGAGCGAAGGCAATGTGCGTCGCGGGCCGAGCCTGACACACCGGATTGACTGGGTTTACAAACACGAGGATATGCCGCTGCTGGTGACGGCGGAATATGACAATTGGCGCCGTGTACAGGACAGCGAAGGACAAGGCGGCTGGATGCATTATTCCTTGCTTTCCGGCGTGCGCACCGTGGTTATTC
>JALWOO010000048.1 GCA_027083485.1 Amylibacter sp.
CAACGCTGTTTGACAATCCGGCGTCCATTCCCGACCCATTGCATTTGATGCGGGCGCTGACCGGATGGATGGGGGGATTTTTCATACTGGTTGTGGCCCTGTCAATTTTTGCCCCCCTGAACATTGGTGGTTTCGAGGTCTTTACCTCTGCCAACCGGGCCAAGGCCATGCCGCAATTCGGCAGTGCCCATGCCACACAACGCCTGCAGCGCTACACACGTCAGATTTTTCCGGTTTATACTTTGCTGACCGGCGTTTTGGCTCTGGTGCTATTGGTGGTCGGGGATAGATCATTGGTGGCGGTTTCCCATGCCATGTCGATCATGTCGACCAGTGGCATTTCTCCTGTTGGCGGGCTGAGCCAGAGCAGTAGTGGGATTGGCGGGGAAATGCTGATGTTCATTTTCCTGATTTTTGCCGTGTCACGCCATACGTTTTTACAAGACAAAGACGGGCAATCCCTGCGCAATCTGGGCAAAGACAAAGAGCTGAATCTGATGTTGATTTGCCTTGTTGTGCTGCCAATCCTGTTGTTTCTGCGCCATTGGTTCGGGGCCTTGGAAGTGGAAGCCCAAACCGATTTCAAAACCGCCCTGTCGGCCCTGTGGGGCAGCCTGTTTACCGTGATGTCATTCCTGACCACCACCGGTTTTGACAGCGTCGCCTGGGGGGAAACACGGGCTTGGTCAGGACTGGGCACCACCGGATTGATCCTGATGGGGTTGGCGATCATGGGGGGCGGTGTCGCCACCACGGCCGGCGGCATCAAACTGCTACGGGTCTATGCGCTGTTCAAACATGGACAACGCGAAGTCGCCCGCCTGAGTTATCCGAATTCCGTTGGCGGCAGTTCAAGCCGCGCCAAAATCATCCGTCGCGACGGTGCTCAGGTGGCATGGGTATTCCTGATGCTCTTCACCCTGTCGCTCGGTGTGATTGCCCTGGCGCTGTCCCTGACCGGCCTCAGCTTTGAGGATTCGCTGGTTTATTCGGTCGCAGGCCTGTCCACAACCGGCCCCGTGGTGCAGATGGCCTCGGTAAGCGGGTTGAATTACGCGCATATTTCAGATGCGGCCAAGGCGATTTTATGCGTGGCTATGGTGCTTGGCCGTCTTGAAGCTTTGGCAGTGATCGCCCTATTAAACCCGAATTATTGGCGTTGAATTCAATCAGTTGACAAAAACTTGCTTAAAAATTCGATCACCGGCGCAAATTTAGCTGGCAAATCTACGATTTCTCTTCATAATCGCCGGAAACGACCAACGACAACAACATCCTGCGACAGTTAACGTGGGGCTATAAAACTGAAGGCTTGAAAATAATGGCTGCCGATAGACAGAACCTGCAAGACGCATTTTTGAACAATGTGCGCAAATCCAAAATTTCCGTCACAATTTTTCTGATCAACGGGGTAAAGCTTCAGGGCATTATCACCTGGTTTGACAACTTCTGTGTGCTGCTGCGCCGGGACGGGCAATCGCAACTGGTGTATAAACACGCGATTTCCACCATTATGCCGAGCCAACCTGTGCAGCTCTATGACGGAGAAGACAACTGAGCGATTCCGTAACGCGCGTTTGCGTTATCCATCCGGAAATCCCCGGTAAAACCACCCGACGCACCCCTGAACATGCCTTGGCCGAGGCCGTTTCCCTTGCCCATGCGCTAAAGCTTGATGTGGCGTTTGATATGGTGGTCAAACTGCGCAAACCCCATGCGGGTCTGCTGTTTGGCAAAGGGAAGCTGGAGGAGCTGGCAGGAATCCTGTCCGCCGAGGATATCCAGCTGGTGCTGATTGACGGGCCGGTATCGCCGATCCAGCAACGTAATCTGGAAAAACACTGGGGGGTCAAGGTGCTGGACCGCACCGGCCTGATCCTCGAGATTTTCGGGGAACGCGCCCGCACGCGCGAAGGTGTGTTGCAGGTGGATCTTGCGGCGCTGGAATACCAGAAATCCCGTCTGGTGCGCAGCTGGACCCACCTTGAACGCCAGCGCGGCACCGGCGGCGGGGCAGGGGGTACGGTTGGCGGTTCCGGTGAATCGCAACTTGAATCCGATCGCCGCGCCATTGACGACGCCATCGTGCGCTTGCGCAAACAATTGGTGAAGGTTGAAAAAACCCGCTCCCTGCACCGCGCGGCACGGGCCAAGGTTCCCTATCCGATTGTGGCGCTGGTGGGCTATACCAATGCCGGAAAATCAACGCTTTTCAACTCCTTGACCGGTGCGGATGTGATGGCCGAGGACATGCTTTTCGCCACG
>JALWOO010000049.1 GCA_027083485.1 Amylibacter sp.
CAATGTGGATCACATCACCCTGACCCCTATCAAGGAAGACCCGACACGTGTTGCTGCCTTGTTGGCTGGTGACGTTGATTTCGCTGCCCCGATCCCGCCAAACGATCTGGCGCGTGTGGATGCAGATGATGCAACCAACCTGATTTCCATGCCGGGAACGCGGATCATTACCTTTCAGATGAATGAAAAGCGCAATCCCGCGCTGGCCAATGCCAAGGTGCGTCTGGCGATTGATTATGCGGTGAACAATGCCGGTATCGTCAAGCGGATCATGAAGGGGTTCGGCACCACAGCAGCACAGGCAAGCCCGGCCGGTTATCTGGGGCATGATGCAGCGCTGACGCCACGTTATGATCTGGAAAAAGCCAAGGCTCTGATGGCAGAGGCAGGCTATGCAGACGGGTTCGAGCTGTCGATGATGGCCCCAAACAACCGCTATGTGAACGACGACAAAATTGCACAGGCTGTTGCTTCTATGCTGTCGAAGATCAAAATCAAGGTTGATCTGAAAACCATGCCAAAGGCCCAGTACTGGCCCAAGTTTGACGAACGTGCAGCAGACATGATGATGATCGGCTGGCATTCGGATACCGAGGATTCGGCAAACTTTCACCAGTTCCTGACCGCTTGCCCCAATGCCGAAACCGGCGACGGGCAGTATAACTCCGGCAACTATTGCAATCCGGAAGCTGACAAGCTGATGGCCTTTGCCAATGGTGAAACGGATCCGGCGAAACGCGCTGAAGCCCTGCAAAAACTGGAAGGGATTCTGTATAACGAAGCAGCCTTCATTCCGCTGCATTGGCAGAACCTTGCCTGGGGCGCACGCAAAGGCGTGCATGCCGAAAGCATCGTGAACGCGCTGAACTTCCCTTACTTTGGCGACCTTGTCGTCGACGAGTAAGGCTCCCGTGGCGGGCACGTCCCCCGTGTCCGCCACTCCCCTTTTCCCAAAGCACAATTTTCCTGACGTCCGGGTGTTTTTCGGGCTATAGGATTTGCTGTCTTCAATTCGGGTGTTCAAAATGTTCGCATATCTTGTCAAACGCGTGTTTCAGGCTGCGGCCGTGATGTTCGTGATCTCGCTGATCAGCTTTGCCATTCAGGACAATCTGGGTGATCCCCTGCGTGAGTTGGTCGGGCAATCCGTGTCTGAAGATGTCCGCGAACAATTACGTGACGAGCTTGGCTTGAACGACAGCTTTCTGGTGCAATACGGGCGTTTCGCCTTGAATGCGTTGCATGGGGATCTGGGCACCTCCTATTTCTTCAAGGAACCGGCGTTGACCGTGATCCTGAAAAAACTGCCCGCAACGCTGGAACTGGTGTTCGGCGCGAGCATTATTATTATCGGGTTATCAATTCCGCTGGGTGTTTACACCGCGATCAAACCCAAATCACCGCTGACCAAACTGATTATGGGCCTGAGCATCGTGGGGATCTCTGTTCCGGTTTTTCTGACTGCGATTCTGATGATCTTTGTATTTGCCGTGGAAATGCGCTGGCTGCCATCCTATGGGCGCGGTGAAGTCGTGCAGATGTTTGGCTATTGGTCAACCAATTACCTGTCATGGGATGGCTTTAAACATATCCTGATGCCAAGCCTTGCACTGGCGTCGATCATGTTGCCGTTGTTCATCCGGCTTATCCGGTCTGAAATGATGGAAACGCTCGAAAGCGAATATGTGAAATATGCCTATGCCAAAGGCATTCAGCGCAAGCGTATCTGGTTTGTGCATGCTTTGAAAAATACGCTGTTGCCGGTGATTACCGTAGGCGGGGTGCAGATTGGCACCATGGTGGCCTATACCATTCTGACGGAAACCGTATTTCAGTGGCCCGGCATGGGGTTCATGTTTCTTGAGGCGGTAAACCGTGTCGATACGCCGTTGATCGTGGCCTATCTGATCGTGGTCGGGTTTATCTTTGTACTGACCAATACCATTGTCGATCTGATCTATGGCCTTGTTAATCCGACGATCAATCTTGCGAGGATGAGCTGATGAACAATCTGGCCGTAAATGCACCTTTGTCCCGTTGGCAACGGTTTATGAAATCCAATGTCACTTATGATTTTCGCCGCAATCCGGTGGCGATCATCAGTATGGCGATTTTTCTGCTAATCGTGTTGGCGGCAGTATTTGCCCCGCTGATTGCGCCTTTTGATCCTTATGACCCGACGCAACTGGACATTATGAACTCCGAACTACCGCCAAAATGGCAGGCAGAAGGCGATCCGGCGTTCCTGTTTGGGACTGATG
>JALWOO010000050.1 GCA_027083485.1 Amylibacter sp.
TGACCCTCTTTCTGCGCGGTCCTAAAGTCTGCGGCATGAACAAAAACACACAAATTCTAGTCGTGGTGACATAGCGCATGGCGCTGAGACGGTAACAATCGTCCCACCACCCATGCGCAGCCCCCTCATCGGGGCTTTTTTTATGCCTAAGCGACCGGAACCCTAACGAAGCACGAATTGGAGCACCAAGCCGATGAAAACCCAGATGACAGGCGCAGAAATCGTCGTCCAAGCCCTCAAAGATCAGGGCGTGGATACTGTTTTCGGATATCCGGGCGGGGCGATGCTGCCGATTTACGATGTGATTTTCCAACAAAATGACATTCGCCATATTCTGGTGCGCCATGAACAGGGGGCGGCCCACGCAGCCGAGGGCTATGCCCGCTCCACCGGCAAACCCGGCGTTGTTCTGGTGACATCCGGCCCGGGAGCCACCAATACGGTGACCGGCCTGACCGATGCGCTGCTGGATTCAATCCCGATGGTGGTTCTCTCCGCTCAGGTGCCCACCACCATGATCGGCACCGATGCCTTTCAGGAAGCCGACACCGTGGGCATCACCCGCCCCTGCACCAAACACAACTGGTTGGTAAAAGACACAGAGGAGCTGGCCCATACGGTTCACAAAGCTTTCCATGTGGCAACAACGGGCCGTCCGGGGCCGGTTCTGGTGGACATCCCCAAGGACGTACAATTTGCAGACGGGAACTATGTTCCGCCGAACAAGGCCGACATCGGACATTACAACCCCAAGGTCAAAGGCGACACCGAGGCAATCACCGCTCTGGTCGATCTGATCGAAAAGGCCGAGCGCCCGATCCTCTATACAGGCGGCGGTGTGATCAATTCCGGCCCCGCGGCCAGTATGTTGTTGCGTGAATTCACCAATGCCACCAACATTCCGCTGACCTCTACCCTGATGGGTCTCGGGGCCTATCCGGCAAGTGGCGATCACTGGCTGGGCATGTTGGGCATGCACGGCACCTATGAGGCCAATATGGCGATGCATGATTGCGATCTGATGATCTGCGTTGGCGCACGGTTTGACGACCGGATCACCGGCCGTCTGGATGCCTTTAGCCCCGGGTCCACCAAGGCGCAGATCGACATTGATCCTTCTTCGGTGAACAAAGTAGTCGAGGTTGACCTGCCGATCATCGGCGACATCGGCCATGTGCTGGAAACCCTGTTGAAAATCTGGAAAAGCCGTGGCCGCAAGACCAACGCCGCAGCGATCAAAAACTGGTGGGGCCAGATCAATGACTGGCGCGCGGTGAAGTGTCTGGCTTACGAGCAGAAAGGCAAGATTATCAAACCGCAATACGCTTTGGAACGGCTGGAAGCCCTGACCAAAGACCACGACCGCTTTGTCACCACAGAGGTCGGCCAGCATCAGATGTGGGCGGCGCAATTCCTTGGCTTTAACGATCCGAACCGGTGGATGACATCGGGCGGGCTGGGCACCATGGGATACGGGTTGCCGGCCTCGGTCGGGGTGCAAATTGCGCATCCGGACAGCCTTGTGATCAATGTGGCAGGCGAAGCATCCTTCCTGATGAACATGCAGGAAATGGGCACCGCTGTGCAATACATGCTGCCGGTCAAGCAGTTCATCCTCAACAACGAACGTCTGGGCATGGTGCGCCAGTGGCAGGATCTGTTGCACGGGTCACGCCATTCACACAGCTGGTCGGAATCCCTGCCCGATTTTGTGAAAATGGCCGAGGCTTTCGGGGCCAAGGGTATTCGCTGCGATGATCCGGCGAAACTGGATGATGCCATTCAGGAAATGCTGGATTATGACGGGCCGGTGATCTTTGATTGTCTGGTGGAAAAACACGAAAACTGCTTCCCGATGATCCCGTCGGGCAAGGCGCATAACGAAATGCTGATGGGCGATGCCAGCACCGAAGGTGCCATCGATGCCGCTGGCGCGGTTCTGGTATAACTCTTTGGAAAGGATGCTAAAATGAACGCTCTACACCTGAAAAAAGGCTCCACCTCCCACAGCGCCTATAACCTGCGCTCGCTGGCGGACACCACCATCGAAAGCCACACCCTGACCATTTTGGTCGATAACGAAGCCGGTGTTCTGGCGCGGGTTATCGGGCTGTTTTCCGGTCGCGGCTACAATATCGAAAGCCTGACCGTGGCCGAGGTCGACCACGAGGGCAAACGCTCGCGGATCACGGTTGTGACCACTGGCACACCGGCGGTGATCGAACAGATCAAGGCACAGCTTGGCCGTCTGGTGCCTGTG
>JALWOO010000051.1 GCA_027083485.1 Amylibacter sp.
TGATTGGTCCGGCCAGCTGATCAATACCAAGATCATGGGCGCTGTGCTGGAGGAGGCCGGTTATAACGTGGAATACGTTCAGGCTGATTACATCGCACAATTTGCCGGCCTGAAAACCGGTGATCTGGATCTGGCCATGGAAATCTGGGCGACCACCGGCCAAGAGGCGTTGGATGAAGCCACAGCCACAGGCAAGGTGGAAAATGTTGGTGAAACCGGCCTGCAAGCGATCGAGGAATGGTGGTATCCGCTCTATATGAAAGAGCGCTGTCCGGGATTGCCGGACTGGAAGGCGCTCAAGGCCTGTGCGTCGGAATTTGCCACGGCGGAAACTGCGCCAAAGGGGCGTTACGTTTCCGGTCCTGTGACCTGGGGCGGCTTTGACGAAGAGCGGGTGGATGCGCTGGACCTGAATTTCGAAGTGGTGCATGCGGGAACCGATGCGGCATTGTTTGCGGAGTTGGAATCAGCCTATCAGCGTCAGGCCCCGATTGTGTTGTGGGTTTATGTGCCACATTGGGCACCGGCGAAATATGAGGGTGAATTTGTCGAATTTCCCCCATACACGCCGGAATGCTATACCGATCCATCCTGGGGGGTGAACCCTGACAAAGCCTATGATTGCGGCAAGCCAAGGGGGCCAATCTGGAAGGCTGCCTGGTCCGGACTTAAGGACAAATGGCCCGGGGCTTATAAGGTGATCAAGAATTATAAGCTGAACAATGCGGAAATGTCCGCCATGGTCGGGGACGTGGATCTTGACGGGAAATCCGTAGAGGACACGGTGAATGCCTGGATGGATTCCAACGAATCCCGCTGGAAGAGCTGGATTGCAAATTAAACAGGCGGGGCCGGAATTTTTCGGCCCCATCCAACAAGGGGCGGTATGACAGGCATGAACAACACGGCAAAGCTTTCCTGCAAGGCACTGTGGAAAGTCTATGGTGGCAGCGACCACGCCCAAGGCCATATTTTCGGGGCGGAAATAGTGCCGCCATCGGATGATGTGCTGAAAAAATTCGGCATGATCGGGGCGGTTAAAAACGCTTTTCTTGACATTGGCGAGGGCGAGATTTTCGTCATCATGGGGCTGTCCGGTTCGGGGAAGTCAACATTGGTGCGATTGCTGGCAGGGCTGATCAAGCCCAGCTTTGGCGAGATTTATCTGGATGGCAAAGACCTGCTGAAGATGACCGAAAGCGAATTGATCGAAATGCGTCGGCACAAGATGGGTATGGTGTTTCAGCATTTCGCCCTGTTGCCGCATTTGACGGTGCTGGAAAACGTTGCCTTTCCGCTGACCATTCAGGGCCAGAGCAAAGCCGATGCGGCGGATCGTGCCCGCGAAGTGGTTGATTTGGTCGGGCTGAATGGACGCGAGGCCTATTATCCGCGTGAGCTTTCCGGTGGGCAGCAGCAACGGGTGGGGATCGCCCGTTCGCTCGCGGGGGAGCCGGAGCTGTGGTTTCTGGACGAACCGTTTTCGGCATTGGACCCCTTGATCCGTCGGGAAATGCAGGATGAATTTCTGCGCCTGCAAGGTTTGTTAAAAAAGACAATTGTATTTATCACCCATGATTTTGACGAGGCGATCCGCTTGGCAGATCGCATTGCGATTATGAAAGACGGGGCCGTGATTCAGGTGGCCACGCCCGAGGAGCTGGTTTTAGAGCCGGCGACAGATTATGTGCGTGAATTTACGCAGCATATTCCACGCGACAAGGTGTTGTCGGTCGGGGCCGTGATGCGCCACGGTTCCGGTTCCGGTCCGGGAATCCCTGTTGCCGCCAAAATTGCAGATATAGCTGAACAAGTGATTAACGCGGCTGAACTCCAGAGCGTTATTGACGAAAACGGGGCTCCGGTAGGGGTGATTGATGCGACGACTGTGATTAACGTTTTGTTGGGAAAAGAGACCTAACATGACTCCGAATCGTGTCATATGGATCGGGGTTGCTCTCCTCACATGGTTGCTGGCGCAATTCGGCAAGGGCTGGGCTGAATCGGCGGGGCTATCCTGGGTGGCAGAATATCCGGATGCATGGGTGATCCCGTTAAAGGATACGGTCTCGGCTGCGATGAAATGGCTGGTGGAGGAGGCCAGTTTTGGCCTGTTCACCTTTACGGATGTGACCCGTGCCCTGTCCTGGCTGATCGAACAGCCCTATAAACTGGCCCGCGCTCTGCTGGCCGAGGGTTTTGTGCAGGGGCATGGCAGGCGCGCGGTGCAGCTGGTGCCACCGTTCAGCTGGCTTGCGGTGACTGCCGCGGTGGTGGCTTTGGGGCATTATGCGCGGGACTGGATATTGGCAGCGATTGTGGGCACGGCGTTTTTGTATCTGGCTGTCTTTGGCCAATGGGAAAGCGCCATGGTGACGCTGGCATCGGTGGTGATTGCCGTGCCGATCGGCGTGGCGGGCGGGGTTTTGTTGGGTATCTGGGCTTATCGCCACCGACTGATTGACCGGATTCTGACGCCAGTGCTGGATCTGATGCAGACGATTCCGATTTTCGCCTATCTGGTGCCGATCCTGTTCATGTTCGGCTTCGGGCCGGTTTCGGCGCTGGTGGCGACAGTAATCTATGCCATGCCGCCGATGGTGCGGATTACCACCATGGCCTTGAAGGCGGTAGATCCGGAGATCGTCGATTTCGGGGTGATGGCCGGGTGTACACAACGCCAAATGACCTGGAAAATTCTGGTTCCTGCGGCGCGGGCGAGCCTGATGGTCGGGGTCAATCAGGTGATTATGCTGTCGCTGAACATGGTGATTATTGCCTCCATGATCGGGGCCGGCGGGCTGGGTTTTGATGTGTTGTCCTCGCTGCGCCGCCTGAACATCGGCGGCGGCTTTGAAAGCGGTATTGCCATTGTCATTCTGGCCGTGGCGATTGACCGGCTTTCACAGGCGCTGGCGCAGCGGGCGACCACCTATCACAAGCCTTTGCAGGGCAGTTTTATCAAGCGCCATCCGCGAAGCATGATTGTGCTCGGGGTGCTGATCGGAACATTTTTGCTGGGCTTGTTGTTTCCCGCTTTGCAAAGCTACCCTGACGACATGACCCTGACCACCGGAAAATTCTGGAGCAACGGGGTCAAATATCTGAACATCAATTTCTATGACCAGTTCGAAGCGGTAAAACTGTTCTTCCTGAATTTCTTTCTGTTGCCGACAAAACGTTTCTTTCTGGGGCTGCCGTGGATCTGGGCTGTGATGCTGGTCATGGCAATCGGCTGGCAGTTCGGGGGGCGCAAACTGGCATTGATGAATCTGCTGATGGCCCTGTTTATTGCCAGTGCAGGCATGTGGGAAAAGGCGATGATTACGGTTTACCTGTGCGGGGCCTCGGTGGTGATTGCCAGCATAATCGGCATCCCTTTCGGCGTGCTTGCGGCAGTCAATCAGCGTGCCGGAAAAATCATTGGTGTGGTGATTGATACGCTCCAAACCCTGCCGAGCTTTGTCTACTTAATTCCGGTGGTAATGCTGTTTCGGATCGGGGATTTTACGGCGATGGTGGCGATCGTGCTTTATGCGGTTGTACCGGCGGTGCGCTATACGGCGCATGGAATTCGCTCTGTTAACGCCGATTTGATCGAGGCCGGCGTGGTTTCCGGTTGTACCAAGCGCCAGTTATTGACCCGGATTCGCCTGCCGCTGGCCCTGCCGGAAATCCTGTTGGGGCTGAATCAAACCATTATGCTGGCCCTGTCGATGCTGGTGATCACGGCGCTTGTGGGGACGCGGGATTTGGGGCAGGAAGTATATATCGCCCTGACCAAAGCAGACACGGGCCGGGGTCTGGTAGCGGGGTTTGCCATTGCATTCATAGCGATCATGGCCGACCGGATTATCCACGCCAGTGCCCGCAAAGCGCGTGTCCGCTATGGGATGGAGGCGACACATGACCGATAGCCAGAGCCGATTGCGCTCTTTGCCGATCTGGCAAGGTGACATCACCGTGGCAGTTCTTGACGGGGGGCGCACCAATTTGAATTATCTGGTGCAAGACGCCCGCGGCAAATTTGTGGTGCGTTTTGGCGACGATATTCCTGAACATCAGGTGATGCGATTTAACGAAGTTGCCGCCAGCCGTGCCGCCCATGAGGCCGGCATTTCACCGGCGCTTGTTTACACGGAACAAGGCCTTTCTGTGCTGGAATTTGTCGAAAGCAAAACGCTTGACGAGCCGGACGTGCAGCGGCCCGATATGCTGAAACGCATCATTCCGCTGATCAGGGACTGCCATCATGAAATCCCGAAGCATTACCGGGGGCCGGCGCTGATTTTCTGGGTCTTCCATGTGATCCGTGATTATGCGGCTACTTTGGCAGAGGGCAAAAGCGATTATGTGGCCAAACTGCCTGAATACCTGAATATATGCGCGTTTCTGGAACAGGCTGCCGGACCATTCGACATTGTTTTTGGCCATAATGATTTACTGGCGGCGAACTTTCTGGATGACGGCAAACGGTTGTGGCTGATTGATTGGGACTATGCCGGTTTCAATTCACCCCTGTTTGATCTGGGGGGGCTGGCCTCCAATAATTCCCTGAATGAAACGCAAGAAGGCTTGATGCTTGATCTGTATTTCGATGGTGCGGTGGATGATGCGCTGTTGCATCGCTATCACGCAATGAAATGCGCGTCACTGTTGCGTGAAACCATGTGGAGCATGGTGTCTGAAATCACCTCGACCCTTGATATCGACTATGCCGCCTACACGGCGGAAAACCTGTCCCGGTTTGAACGGGCCTATGAAACCTTTCGAAATAGCTGAGAACCCTTATGAAAAATCTCCCCTCCTCTGCCCGTGTTGTCATTATTGGCGGCGGCATCATTGGTTGCTCTACTGCCTATCACCTTGCGAAAATGGGCGTGGAATGTCTGTTGCTGGAACGCAAGAAACTGACCTCGGGCACCACGTTTCACGCGGCCGGTCTGGTGGGGCAGTTGCGTTCCAACGCCAATATTACACAGCTCTTGGGCTATTCTGTGGATCTGTACAACAGCATCGAGGCCGAAACCGGCCTTGGAACCGGCTGGAAAATGAATGGCGGTTTGCGGCTGGCGTGTAATCAGGAACGCTGGACCGAGGTGAAACGGCAGGCCACAACCGCCCGTTCCTTTGGTCTGCAAATGGATCTGCTTACCCCGAAAGAGGCGCAGGATTTGTGGCCGTTGATGAATGTGGATGATGTGGTCGGCGCGGCTTTTATGCCCACAGACGGGCAGGCGAATCCGTCCGATATTACCCAGGCTCTGGCCAAGGGGGCGCGGATGAACGGGGCGCAGATATTCGAGGATTGCAAAGTCACCGATATCGAAATCGACAAAGGCGTAATCAAGGCGGTCGTCACCGATCTGGGGCGGGTGGAATGTGGGCAGGTCGTCCTGTGCGCCGGCCAGTGGAGCCGTAATTTTGCCGCGCGATTCGGGGTGAACGTGCCGCTGGTCAGTATGGAACATCAATATATGGTGACCGAAGCCATCGAGGGCATGCCGAAAAACCTGCCGACCTTGCGCGACCCGGACCGGTTGACCTATTACAAGGAAGAAGTCGGTGGTCTGGTGATGGGCGGCTATGAAAACAATCCCATTCCATGGGCCGTAAACGGGGTGCCCAAGGATTTCCATTACACCCTGCTGGACAGCAATTTTGACCATTTCGAACCCTTGATGGAACTGGCGCTGGGCCGTGTGCCGGCGCTGGAAAACGCGGGGATCAAGACCCTGACCAACGGGCCGGAGAGCTTTACCCCCGATGGCAATTTCATCATCGGCGAAGCACCGGAATTGCGCAATTTCTTTGTCGGGGCCGGCTTTAACGCCTTTGGCATTGCGGCGGGCGGTGGTGCGGGCATGGCCTTGGCGGAATGGGTGAAAAACGGGGAGCCCCCCTTTGATCTGTGGTCTGCCGACATCCGTCGTTTTGGCCGTCCTCATTTCGATACCGATTGGGTGCGCACCCGCACGGTAGAAGCATACAGCAAGCATTACACCATGGCCTGGCCATATGAAGAACATTCCAGCGGACGCCCTTGCCGGAAATCGCCGCTTTATGAAAGCTTGCTGTCGCAAGGCGCTTGCTTTGGCGAGAAACTTGGCTGGGAACGCCCCAACTGGTTCGCCGGTGCCGGTGAAACCGCAAAGGACGTGTACAGTTTTGGCCGCCAAAACTGGTTTGATGCGGTCGGGCGCGAACACAAGGCCTGCCGTGAAAAGGCCGTGCTGTTTGACCAGACCAGCTTTGCCAAGTTTGCCTTCAAAGGACCGGATGCGTTGGCGGCGCTGAACTGGATTTGCGCCAATGACGTGGACAAACCTGTGGGCAGCCTGACCTATACCCAAATGCTGAACGACAAGGGCGGTATTGAATGTGACCTGACCGTCGGGCGTGTGGGGGAGCAGGAATTCTACATCGTTACCGGCACCGGTTTTGCCACCCATGATTTCGACTGGATCAACCGCAATATTCCGGCAGGGATGAATTGTCAGCTTTTTGATATAACCTCCTCCAATGTGGTGCTGTCCCTGATGGGACCACGCGCGCGTGATATATTACAAAGCGTCACCCGTGATGATGTGAGCAACGCAAGCTTTCCCTTTGGCCGTATCAAAACAATCGGCATCGCCGGTTGCCCCGTGCAGGCACTGCGGGTGACCTATGTGGGCGAGCTGGGCTGGGAGCTGCACCTGCCTGTTGAATACGCCACAACAGTTTACAAAGCCCTAACAGAAGCCGGAAAACCGCATGGTCTGCAAAATGCAGGGTATCGCGCGATTGAATCCCTGCGTCTTGAAAAAGGTTATCGGGCCTGGGGATCGGACATTGGTCCGGACCATACGCCTCTGGAATCCGGCATGGCCTGGGCGGTAAAACTGAGGACAAATAAGGATTTCAAGGGGCGGCAAGCGGTCGCAGATCAGCGCGACAACGGGGTTGCGAAAATGCTGGCCTGTTTCACGGTGGATGATCCCGATACGGTGCTTCTGGGGCGCGAAACCATCTATCGCAACGGCGCGCGCGTGGGTTGGCTTACTTCGGGCGGTTTTGGATATACAGTCGGTAAATCAATTGGTTATGGCTATGTGCGCCACAGAGATGGCGTCGATCGGTGCTTTGTCATGGACGGGGAATATGAACTCGAAGTTGCCACTGAACGCGTGCCCTGCACAGTCCATATGTCGCCCCTTTATGATCCGAAAATGCAAAAGGTAAAATCTTGACCCTCTTGCACTTGAGATAAATCAAGGACAGGTTGCCCCCGTTGCCGGTTAACTGACCGGCAACTTAAAACACTCAGGGGGTATTAGCCAAATGCGGACACTACCGGATAAAATTACGCCATTGGAATTGAAAAGTGGTACCGTGATGATGGATGGCGGCAATTTTATTGTCGACCCAAACGACTGGAGCGAAGAATTCGCGCTCCATATGGCCAAGGAAGAGGGCATCGAACTCACCCCGCTGCATTGGGACGTTATCAACTACATGCGCGAACGTCTGGCGCAGGACGGGATCATGGTCGATGTGCGTTTCGTCAGTAAATTTCTGGCCAAACAGCAAGGCATCTCCAAGAAAGAAGCCCATAACCTGCTGTATCAATTATTTCCCTATGGTTATGTCAAACAGGCTTGCCGCATCTCCGGCATGAAACAACCCCGCGCCTGGAGCACGGGGTAGAGTCACCTGTTTCAAGGCTTTGTCTTTCGAATTCGCCCTAAATATCCCCGCCGGAGGCATAGAATCTATGTCTCTACGGGAACAAAAGCGAATGGCCCCTCAAAGGATCGCACCTGTATCGAGTGGCTAACCAAGACCCCCTGTGGCAACCAATGGTGCAACATATATCCTGGCGGGGTTAACAAAAATTCGGATGCGCCGCTCTGGCCCAAACTCAGATCCAGCCCCATCCCGATGCTTGGTGCCGTGCTGACAGTGGTCCCGCGCCATTGGCTGTGGGTATCCAGATGGATGTGACCACATAAAACCCGTTGGATATTCGGGTAGCTTTGCACCAATTCCCCAAACGCTTCGGCCCCGATGAAGCCGCAAACATCGGTTTCCGGTACGCCGAGTTTCAGGGGCGGGTGATGCAGGAATATCAGGGTAGGGCGCTCGCCACCGGCCGCCAGCTGATCGGCCAGCCATTGCAGACGCACAGGGCAGAATTTGCCGCCCGATTGTCCGGGGTGCAGGCTGTCCAGCGCAATGATGCGCAGGGGATGGTCCTCGATCACGTAATTGATAAATCCGTCTTGGCGGGACGGGCAGGCGGCACCACCAAACACATCCCAAATCACATCGCGGCAATCGTGGTTGCCGGGCACCAAGTAATAAGGCACCTCCAGCGCTGCCAGAATTTCGCGGGCGTAGGTGGCCTGATTCACGTTGAAATCATTGGTGACATCCCCGCTTAACAACACCAGATCTGGGCGCATTTTTTGGTGATTGATGTGATCGACACAGAGCATCAGGTTCTCGGCCATGGGCGCAATCCCGTAGGCCTTAGTACCCCGTTCTGTAATGTGGGGGTCGCTAATGTGGGCAATGAGCATGTGGGGGATCTCCGGTGTTATCGGGCCGCAGATGCGGCCCGATAAATTGGTCTAGTCTTTTTGCAGATTGTTTGGATCAAACACACCGCCAAAGGCCCCGCTTGCCGGCTTCTTGGCTTTGGGTTCCTCGGGCTTGGCCGGTTTCTCGGTGGTCAGGTTGTTTGGATCAAACACACCGCCAAAGCTGCCTTTCTTGGCCGGATCCGGTGCAAAGATATCCGGACCTTTCAGGGTACCGCTCTGCTTTTTGATGGTCCGCTTCAGCTTCAGGGCTTTGATCGCCTTTTCCACTTCCAGCTTTTTGGCTGCGAGCACCTCGGCTTTACACTGCGCCGGGCTATAGCTCTGTGCTGTCCCCACCATGGTGATCACCACAAAGGACACCAACACCAACACAATCGCAGCGGGGTTGCCGGTCATGAAACCGGGCAAAAACCCTGTGCTTGCTTTGGCTTTGCCCAAACGCACCGCTTCTTTGCGGGCGTTGTTGCGGCGATAGGCTTCAAACC
>JALWOO010000052.1 GCA_027083485.1 Amylibacter sp.
GATCTGCACCACGCCGCGTTCCTTTTCGTCCCCGCCTTCGATCACCGCCACAGGGCTTTGACGCTTGTCGGCATATTTCAACTGGTTGCCGAAATTCTTCGGATTGCCCAGATACATTTCCGCCCGAATACCGGCGTTGCGCAATTCGGCGACCATGGTCTGATAATCCGCCATCCGGTCGCGATCCATCACGGTGACCACCACCGGCCCCTTGGCAACGGAACCGATCCGCCCCTTTTCGCGCAGCGCGGCCAACAGGCGATCAACGCCGATGGAAACGCCGGTTGCGGGGACTTCCTGCCCGGTGAAGCGTTTCACCAGATCATCATAGCGCCCGCCGCCGGCAACGGAACCGAACTGGCGCTTGCGGCCCTTGTCGTCCAGAATTTCAAAGGTCAGCTCGGCCTCGTAAACCGGTCCGGTGTAATAGCCAAGCCCGCGCACCACCGAAGGATCAATCACGATCCGGTCGGCCCCGTAACCCTGCGCTGTCAGCAGATCGCCGATCTTTTCCAGATCCTCGATGCCTTGCAAACCGGCGCTTGATCCGCCCACCGCCGCGCGCAGGTTGGCGAGGGTTTTGGCGGCGTCATCGGCCTTGGACACCAGAAACGCCAGCACCGGTTCGGCCTGATCGTCGCTTAGCCCCACGCCGTCGATATAGGCACCGGAAGCATCCAGCCGCCCCTTGCCCAGCAATTCGCGCACACCGGCCACGCCGACCTTGTCGAATTTATCAATGGTGCGCAAAACCGCGTCGCGGGTTTCGGTGTCGTCCATCGGCAGGCCCACGGCCTCCAGCACGCCATTCAGCACCTTGCGGTTATTGACCCGCACGATGTAGTCGCCGCGCGGAATGCCCACGGTTTCCAGCGTGTCCGACAGCATGGCGCAGATTTCCGCGTCCGCCGCCACATTGGCACTGCCGACCGTATCCGCATCGCATTGGTAAAACTGGCGATAGCGCCCCGGTCCGGGCTTTTCGTTGCGCCACACCGGCCCCATGGCATAGCGCCGATAGGGGCTTGGCAGATCATTGCGGAACTGGGCAAACACACGGGCCAGCGGCGCGGTCATGTCATAGCGCAGCGCCATCCAGGCGTCGTCTTCGTCCTGCCAGGCAAACACACCTTCGTTCGGGCGGTCCACATCGGGCAGGAACTTGCCCAGAGCCTCGACCGTTTCCACGGCAGGGGTTTCCAGCGGATCAAAGCCATAGCGATGATACACATCGGTGATCTGGCGCAGCATTTCTGCGCGTTCGGTCACATCGCCACCGAAATAGTCGCGAAAGCCCTTGGGCGGGAGCGCCTTGGGGCGCTGGATTTTCTTTTTCTTGATCTTGGCCATGGCTTTGTTCCGTGCTTTAGCGTTGCCGCCTGTTAACGGATTACGCGCCTGCACGCAACGGCGACAGGCCGGCGAACGCCGGGTTTACGCAATATTTGCAACAATTCGGCTATACCTGTTTTCGACGTCAAAACAGTGGTTCAGGATTTCGGAACCCGCCGGCCTTTCACTCCGGCCCGAAATCGCCAGAATACCAAAGCGCAGAGGTACAGGGCTTCCAACCCTGATCGGCATAGAAACTGCAACGGCAGGCCTGCCTTTTACCACAGAAGAACCGGTCATTCCCCGCGAACGCAAAGCGTGCCGTGGGCAAAGCCGTGTCAGAATTCGCCGGCGATGGTGTCGTAATCCGTGTTGACGCTGAATTCGATGGCCACGACCTCTTTGCCGCGATCATGGATCAGCACAGAGGCCCACAGGTATTTCGTCCCGTTCCAGTAAACCAGCAATTCGCGGCTGATGCCGCCGCCATAGGTTTCGCGCCGCACAAGGGCGGTGTTGGGCAGGCCGTCTGGGAACAGCTTGTCAAACTGGCGCTGCACGTCGATGGTCTGGCCCTCGCTGGTGACACCGGCATCAAAGCGGCGCAGGGCAGAGGTGATATCCGCCTTGGTCAGGGCCGAATCCAGCGCGGTGCGCAATTCGGTGTAATCTGTAAAAACGCCGGCTCTGGTTTGGGCGCTCGCCCCGAATGCCGTTGCCATGGCGAATGTTAAAACCAGAATAAATCGTATGAGCATAGCTCTCTCCTTTTGTGTTTTATCGGGCCAGTATACCGACAGGAATAACGGCTGCCAAACTTGTTGTTAAAGGCAAAGCGGTATAGAGAGCCGTTGACGCCATAACCAAAGGATTTCCGATGAGCGATACGGACCGTATAACAGAGCTGGAAATGCAA
>JALWOO010000053.1 GCA_027083485.1 Amylibacter sp.
CACCGAAGCGGGGCTGGTGTTCATCGGTCCCAAGGCCGAAACCATGCGCCAGCTTGGCGACAAAGCCAGCGCGCGGCAAGTGGCGATAGAGGCCGGCGTGCCGGTGGTGCCCGCCACCGATGTGTTGCCCGAGGACATGGACGAAGTGCATCGCATGGCGGCCAAGGTCGGCTATCCCTTCATGCTCAAAGCCAGCTGGGGCGGCGGCGGGCGCGGCATGCGGCCGATCATGTCCCCCGAAGAGCTGGAAGAAAAGGTTCTGGAAGGCCGGCGCGAAGCCAAGGCCGCCTTTGGCAATGACGCGGGTTTTCTGGAGCGGCTGGTGCAACGCGCCCGCCATGTCGAAGTGCAAATTCTGGGCGACCAGCATGGCGAAATCTATCACCTGTGGGAGCGCGATTGTTCAGTCCAGCGCCGCAATCAAAAGGTGGTCGAACGCGCCCCTGCCCCGTATCTGAGCGATGAACAGCGCCAGGAACTCTGTGACCTCGGCAAGAAAATCTGCGCCCATGTGGGCTATGAATGCGCCGGCACCGTTGAATTCCTGATGGATATGGACACAGAGGAATTCTTCTTCATCGAGGTAAACCCCCGCGTACAGGTGGAACACACCGTCACCGAGGAAATCACCGGCATTGATATCGTGCGCGCCCAGATCCTGATTGCCGAGGGCAAACCCTTGGCCGAGGCCACAGGCGTTCCAAATCAGGCAGCCGTGCAACTGCACGGCCACGCCATTCAATGCCGCGTTACCACCGAGGATCCGCAAAACAGCTTTATCCCCGATTATGGCCGCATCACCGCCTATCGCTCGGCTACCGGCATGGGCATTCGTCTGGATGGCGGCACCGCCTATTCCGGCGCGGTGATCACGCGGTTTTACGACAGTCTGCTGGAAAAGGTCACCGCTTGGGCCCCAACACCCGAACAGGCAATTTCGCGGATGGATCGGGCCTTGCGCGAATTCCGTATTCGCGGCGTTTCCACCAACATTGCCTTTGTGGAAAACCTGCTGAAACATCCGACGTTTCTGAACAACACCTATACCACCAAATTCATCGATTCCACGCCTGAACTGTTCCGCTTCAAGAAACGCCGCGATCGGGCCACGAAAATTCTGACCTATGTGGCGGATATCACCGTCAACGGCCATCCGGACGTAGAGGGCCGCCCCAAACCGCCCGCCGATATCAAGGCCCCCCTGCCGCCGGTGAACTGGGCCGAAGCCCCTGCCAAAGGCACCCGCAACCTGCTGGAAGAACAGGGCGCGCAGGCGGTGGTGGACTGGATGGCGGCACAAAAACAACTGCTGCTGACCGACACCACCATGCGCGACGGGCATCAATCCCTGCTGGCCACGCGGATGCGCTCGATTGATATGATCAATGTGGCCGAGGCCTATTCCCACAACCTGCCGCAACTGTTTTCCATGGAATGCTGGGGCGGGGCGACCTTCGATGTGGCCTACCGGTTCTTACAGGAATGCCCGTGGCAACGCCTGCGCGACCTGCGCAAGAAGATGCCGAATGTGATGACCCAAATGCTGCTGCGCGCCAGCAACGGAGTCGGCTATACCAACTATCCCGACAACGTGGTGCAGGGTTTTGTGGCACAGGCCGCCGCCAGCGGGGTAGATGTGTTCCGCGTATTTGACAGCCTGAACTGGGTGGAAAACATGCGCGTCGCCATGGATGCGGTGGTCGAGAGCGGTAAAATCTGCGAAGGCTCCATCTGTTACACCGGAGACATTCTGGATCCGAACCGCGCCAAGTATGATCTGAAATACTACGTCAACATGGGCAAAGACCTGAAAGCCGCAGGCGCACATCTGCTGGGCCTGAAGGACATGGCCGGCCTGCTGAAACCCGCCGCTGCACGGGTGTTGATCAAGGCCCTGAAAGAAGAAGTCGGCCTGCCGATCCATTTCCACACACACGATACTTCCGGCATTGCCGGTGCTACCATCCTTGCCGCCGCCGACGCGGGCGTGGATGCGGTGGATGTGGCCATGGATGCCTTTTCCGGCGGCACATCGCAGCCCTGCCTTGGCTCTGTGGTCGAGGCGCTGGCCCACACGGAACGCGACACCGGTATTGATATCAAGGCCGTACGCGAAATCTCCGGCTACTGGGAAGGGGTGCGCGCCCAATACACCGCCTTTGAAAGCGGCATTTCCTCGCCTGCCTCCGAAGTCTACCTGCACGAAATGCCCGGTGGCCAGTTTACCAACCTCAAGGCACAGGCC
>JALWOO010000054.1 GCA_027083485.1 Amylibacter sp.
AATCGCTGGAATATCACTGTCACGCATGGTTTTGCTCATAATTGCTACGTTTGATATTTATCAATTACAACACCCCCCAAAGTCAAGTGATCAACTGTCACATGTCCTCTTGCAACCTGAAAAAACCGGCCAGCCGAATCCATAAATGTTGTAACCCATTTATTTTAAATGACTTTTTGCCTGAACTTGACGAAAATCAAGTATTCAACACCCTGACTCCTGTGTAGTGTGCAGAGGCGCAAGGCGCTTGTCGCGCAACTATAACGTGGAGGGCACGTAATGCATGATTTAGAAGGAGTCACCAAAAGTGACCAGGTCCGGGCACTCGGGCTAAGCACTTTGGCATTTACTGTATGTTTTGCTGTTTGGACAATTTTCTCGATTATCGGGGTGAAAATCAAACAGGATCTGGGTCTGAGCGAAACCCAGTTCGGTTTGCTGGTGGCAACACCGGTTCTGACCGGCTCGCTCAGCCGTATTTTTCTGGGTGTCTGGACCGACCAGTTCGGCGGTCGCATCATGCTGCCCTTGCAAATGCTGATTACCGCGATTTCGGTCTGGTTGCTGGCATCGGTTCATACCTATGCAGTCTTCCTGATGGCCGCCTTGGGGCTGGGTCTGGCCGGCGGCTCGTTCATCATCGGGATCGCTTATGTGTCGCGTTGGTTCGAAGCTGACAAACAGGGCACGGCGCTGGGGATCTTCGGAGCCGGTAACGTCGGTGCAGCTGTCACCAACTTTGCCGCACCGTTTCTGGTTCTGGCCTATGGCTGGGAAGATACCGCGCGCATCTATGCGGTGGTTCTGGTGATCATGGCCGTTGCTTTCTATATCTTCGCCAAAGAAGATCCGGTGCGCGTCAAGCAAAAACGGACCGGAGAAAAACCTGCCTCGGCATTGAAGCAGCTTGAACCGCTGAAAGACATCCAAGTCTGGCGTTTCGCGACTTACTACTTCTTTGTGTTCGGTGGTTTTGTGGCTTTCGCCTCTTTCCTGCCACGCTACTATGTCGGCGCTTACGGCGTTGCCCTGACCTCTGCCGGTGTATTTGCCGGTATGTATTCCCTGCCCGGCTCGATCTTTCGCGCACTTGGTGGCTGGATGTCGGACGTCTGGGGCGCACGTATGGTGATGTACCTGACATTCGGCGTGTCGCTGATTGTGTTGTTCGTGATGAGTTATCCCGAAACAACCTATATCGTCAAAGGCATCCCGCATCCGGACGGTAGCGAAAACCTGATCAAGTTCAGCTTTGGCATTCCGCTTTATGTGTTTGTGTTCCTGACTGTGATCCTCGGCTTTATGATGAGCCTTGGCAAAGCCGCCGTGTATAAACACATTCCGGTATATTTTCCGCAAAACGTCGGGGCCGTGGGTGGTCTGGTCGGCATGATCGGTGGTTTGGGCGGCTTTGTTCTGCCAATCGCCTTTGGTATGCTGCTGGACATCTTTCAGGTCTGGTCGGTTGTATTCATGCTGATGTTCCTTCTGGTTGCAGTCAGCCTGATCTGGATGCATCTGGCCATTCGGTCCATGGATCGCAAGGCACATCCTGAACTGACCAACAACAAACACCTTTCTGACGTACCGCACTAATCCGACAAACGGCGGGCTGTCAGTACGGCCCGCCTTCTCATCATCACATAAGGGAGAAAAACCTTGGGACAAGATTTACGAAACTGGGACATTGAGGACGAGGGCTACTGGGCCTCGACCGGCAAGTCCATCGCAACAAGGAACCTGTGGATTTCGATCCCCAGCCTGCTGGTCGGCTTTGCTGTCTGGCTGTATTGGGGGATCATCACGGTTCAGATGATCAACCTCGGTTTTCCGTTTGAAAAATCACAACTGTTTACGCTCGGCGCGATTGCCGGTCTGACCGGCGCGACCCTGCGTATTCCCTCTACCTTCTTTATCCGCATCGCCGGTGGGCGCAACACGATCTTTTTCACCACTGCTCTGCTGATGATCCCCGCCATTGGCACGGGTTATGCGCTGAGCAACCCTGACACACCTTTGTGGCAGTTTCAGGTTCTGGCCTTCCTGTCCGGTATCGGCGGCGGTAACTTTGCGTCTTCCATGTCCAACATCTCTTTCTTCTATCCGAAAAAGGTACAGGGCTATGCACTGGGCATGAACGCGGGTCTGGGTAACTTTGGTGTGACCACCATGCAGATCGTTATTCCACTGGTAATGACCTTTGGTCTGTTTGGCGGGGCAAGCCGCACGCTGGTGAACACATC
>JALWOO010000055.1 GCA_027083485.1 Amylibacter sp.
TGATTTTGGCGGGCGGGGCCACAGGGTTCGCCCTGCTGGATTCCCATGCGGGGCAGAAAACCGGCGGCGGGGTCAAGGGGCAGGCGGGGTTGCTGGCCTGTGATCTGGGCACGGCCCCGCAGATTTATGCGGACGGGGTTTATGTGATCCCCCATGCGGGCGGGCAGGTGGCGATTGGCTCCACCACGGAAAAACAATTCACCGAGCCAACCGGCACCGATGCGCGGCTGGAGGATCTGTTTGCCCGCGCCCGTGCCATTTGCCCCGCGATTGCCGATGCGCCGGTGATCCAGCGCTGGGCCGGCCTGCGCCCCAAGGCGCGGCGGCGCGATCCGATGCTGGGGCCTGTGCCCGGTCTGAACGGGGTTTTCACCGCCATGGGGGCGTTCAAAATCGGCCTTGGCCTTGCGCCGGTGGTGGGCGAAATGCTGGCGCGGATGGTGGCGGGTGAAGCGGTTGAATTACCCAAAAGCTTCACCTTTGCCCATCACTTGGAGCCGTAACCCCCCGCTGTGGGAGTGGTCACGATCACCGCTTCACCGGCCTGCAAAACCGTCTGGTCACAACCGGCCAGTTCCTCCACCGTGCCGTTCAGGCGGCGCACTTCGGTTTTACCGGTCTGCCCGTCGCCGCCACCGGCCAGACCGCTGGGCGCGCGTTTGCGGTGCGATGCCAGAATGGCCATTTCCATGCTCTCCAGAAACCGCAAACAGCGCCGCGTGCCATCGCCCGCATGCCATTTTCCGCGCCCGCCGGAACCTTTGCGGATGGAAAACTCCTCCAGCAGCACCGGAAAGCGGAATTCCAGAACCTCGGGGTCGGTCATGCGCGAATTGGTCATATGGACCTGCACCGCATCGGTGCCGTTGAAGCCGTTACCGGCGGGCGTGCCCGAACAGATGGTTTCGTAATACTGATAGGTATCATTGCCAAAGGTCAGGTTGTTCATGGTGCCCTGTGAATTGGCCATGGCCCCCAGCGCCGCCAGCAGGGTGTTGGTGACATGTTGGGAGGTTTCCACATTCCCGGCCACCACGGCGGCGGGGTAGGCGGGTTTCAGCATGGAGCCTTCGGGCACGATGATGTTGATCGGGCGCAGACAGCCGGCGTTCATCGGGATATTGCCCTGCACCATCAGGCGAAATGCATAAAGCACCGCCGCCCGTGTTACCGGTTCCGGTGCGTTGAAATTGCTGCTCTGTTGCGGCGATGTGCCGGTGAAATCCACTGTGGCGGCGCGGTTGGCACGGTCAACAGTGATCTTCACGCGGATATGGGCACCCTGGTCGGTGATTGTTTCGTATTCGGAATCCTGCAAGGCCTCGATCACGCGGCGCACGGATTCCTCGGCGTTGTCCTGCACATGGCCCATATAGGCGCGCACCACCTCCAGCCCGAAATGCGACACCATCTTGCGCAGCTCGCTGATGCCCATTTCATTGGCGGCGATTTGCGCCTTGAGGTCGGCAATATTCTGCACCGGATTGCGGCAGGGGTATTGGTGATCGGTGAGCAGCTGCAACAGGGCGTCTTCCTGAAACACGCCCTGTTTGACCAGATGGAAGTTATCAAACAAAACGCCTTCTTCGGTGACCGAGGTGGCCAGCGGTGTCATGGAGCCGGGTGCCGTGCCGCCCACATCCGCATGATGCCCGCGCGAGGCCACATAGAACAGGATTTCGCTGTTGTCGTCATTGAAAACCGGTGTCACCACGGTGATATCCGGTAAATGTGTGCCCCCGTTATAGGGCGCGTTCAGGGCGTAGACATCGCCCGGTTTCATGGTGCCCTTGTTCTGGGCAATGATGCTTTCAACGGAACGGTCCATGCTGCCCAGATGCACCGGCATATGCGGGGCATTGGCCACGAGCGAGCCGTCAGCGGCAAAAACCGCGCAGGAAAAATCCAGCCTTTCCTTGATGTTGACCGAATAGGCGGTGTTTTGCAGGGTCAGGCCCATTTGTTCGGCAATCGACATGAACAGGTTGTTGAACACCTCCAGCATCACCGGATCCGCGTCGGTGCCGATGGCGTGGGCCTTGGGCAGGGCCACCACGCGGCGCAACACCAGATGGTTGCGGGCGGAAACCTGTGCCTGCCAGCCGGGTTCGACCACAACGGTCTGGTGCGGCTCCACGATCAGGGCGGGGCCGTCGATGATATGGCCGGGTTTCAGGGCGGCGCGATCGGTGAAGACACCGGCATCATGCCAGCTGCCGCCGGAAAACAGGCGGGTGGTGCTGGCGGGGTCGGCGCGATGTTCCGGCGCGCTTTGGGCGGGTTCGTCAATGGCCGTGCCACCGCCGGCGGTTTCCACTTCGGCGGCTTCGATCACGATGGTTTTGCCCTCGAACACAAAACCGAACTGCGCTTTATGGGCGGTTTCAAAGGCGGCAACCATGGCAGGGATATCGGCCAGCGGCACCGGCAGGCTGGTGTCGGTGCCGTCATAGCGCAGGTGCAGGTTGGTGGTGGTTTTGCACTCCTTGGCGGGGACGCCCTGGGCCTGCAAATTCGCCTGTGTCCGGGCGATCAGATCGTCAACAAGCACCTGCACACCGGCCATGTTTTCCGCCTGCAAGGGCTTCAGAACCGAGGCCGTGCGGCTGGCGCGGATGTCGGCAAGGCCCATGCCGTAGGCGGAGAGAATACCGGAATGGGGATGCACCAGCACCGTTGACATGCCGAGCGCATCGGCCACGGAGCAGGCGTGTTGCCCGCCTGCGCCGCCAAAACAGGTCAGCGCGTAATCGGTGACGTCATAACCGCGCTGCACGGAAATCTTTTTGATCGCTGTGGCCATGTTTTCCACCGCGATGCTCAGGAAACCGGCGGCGACCTCTTCGGGGCTTCGGCCATCCGCGATTTCCTCCGACAGGGCGGTGAATTTCTGCGTGACCACGCCGGTATCCAGCGGCTGATCCTGATCAGGCCCGAAAATCGCGGGGAAGTTTTGTGCCTGCAATTTGCCGACCATCACATTCGCATCGGTCACCGTCAGCGGCCCGCCGCGCCGGTAACAGGCAGGGCCGGGGTTGGCTCCGGCGCTGTCGGGGCCGACCACATAACGGCCGGATTCATAGGCAAGGACAGAGCCGCCCCCCGCAGCAACCGTGTGAATCCGCATCATCGGGGCACGCATGCGCACGCCGGCGACTTCGGTTTCAAAGGCCCGTTCCAGCGTACCGGCGTAATGGGACACATCGGTGGATGTGCCGCCCATGTCAAAGCCGATGATGTGGTCAAAACCGGCAAGGCGGCTGGTTTCCACGGCACCGACAACCCCGCCGGCTGGGCCGGAAAGGATCGCGTCCTTGCCCTGGAATTTATCGGCAGCGGTCAGCCCGCCCGAGGACATCATAAACATCAAACGGGTGTCGGAGGTTTCGTCCAGACCCAGTTCAGAGGCCACCTGATCCACATAGCGCGACAGGATTGGTGACAGATAGGCGTCAACCACGGTGGTATCGCCGCGCCCGACAAATTTCATCAGGGGCGAGGTTTTGTGGCTCACGGAAATCTGGGTGAACCCGATCTCGCGGGCGATCTCTGCGGCGGTTTCTTCGTGCTGTGGAAAGGCATAGGCGTGCATGAAGCAGATGGCCACGGCGCGAATGCCCTGATCAAACAGGCTTTGCAGGGCGGTTTGCATCTCCTGCTGGTCGGGGGCCTGTTCCACGGTGCCATCGGCGCGGATGCGTTCGTTGATCTCCACCACATCGGAATAGAGCAGTTCCGGTTTGATTACCTCCTGGGCGAAAATATCGGCGCGACCCTGATAGCCGATGGCCAGCGCATCGCGAAAACCGCGGGTGGTGACAAAGCCGGTGCGGTCGCCCTTGCGTTCCAGCAGGGCGTTGGTGGCAACGGTGGTGCCCATCTTTACGGTGGCGATGCGGTCGGAGGGGATCGGATCCCCTGCGACCAGTCCCATGAAATCGCGGATGCCCTGAATGGCGGCGTCTTTATAGGCCTCGGGGTTTTCCGACAGCAGTTTGTGGGTTTTGATTTCTCCGTTCGGGTCACGCGCCACCAGATCGGTGAATGTGCCGCCGCGATCAATCCAGAAATCCCATTTGCCCTGTGTCATGGTCCCTATCCTTTGCTTGAGTTCCCTTATTGCTACGGCATTTTTAGAAAACGTCAATAATTTGTTGACAAAATGGTGATGTTTTTGGATGGTGAATTATGACCCATGCACCCCTTGGCCCTGTTGTTTCTTCTGCCCATCTTGCGGATGGGCCTTTGCCCGAATTGTCGGAACTGGAATTCGGCATGACCATCGCCAGCAATGCCTTTGCCCGCTGGACTGTGCGGGCAATGGCGGCGGCGGGGTTTGCGGATTTGTCGCCGCTGGAGGTGCAGGTGCTGCATTCGGTGCATCACCGCAAACGGGCGAAAACGCTGGCGGATATTTGTCTGGTGCTGAATATTGAGGATACCCATACGGTGAATTATGCCATCAAAAAGCTGGTGGCGGCTGGGCTGGTGGTTGTCGGCAAGCAGGGCAAGGAAAAGACGGTTGCGACCTCGGCCAAAGGCGCGCGGGCCTGTGTGCGCTATCGCGAGGTGCGCGAACAGCTGTTGTTGCAGACGGTCAGTGATCTGGGGCTGGATCCTCAACAGATCAGCCGTCTGGCAGGGCTGTTGCGCCTGATGTCGGGCCATTACGATCAGGCCGCAAGGGCTGCTGCTGCTGCCTGAGCAATGGAAATGATTGCGGCGTAATTGGGGCGCGGGCGGTGCGAAAATACCAATAATTTTAACAGGTTTTTTGACATTATTTTGCCTTATCCGGGCGTTTCTCTATTGGATTTACTTTAAAAATATAAATTAAAACAATATGTTATATGTTGTTTCCGGTTTGTGGTGAAATGGGGCGAAAGCCGTGCCCACTCCGAAAAATTGCACCTAAATAGCCTCCTGCCTGCCCTAGTTATGCCCCAGCGCGGAGTCAAATTGGCTCCAAATATACGTATGCGCATAAAGTAGGGTGCGGCAGTAGCAATTGCGCAGAGTGCGTTTGTAGAAGGTAGTGTAAAATGAACAATATGTTTGCAAAATGGAAAGCCAGCCGGTTTGTCCGTAACGAAGATGGGTCGATCCTTATTTTTGTGCTGTTCGTGTTCACCACGATGGCATTTGTTGGCGGCACGGCGATTGATCTTGCCCGCCACGAAACAATGCGGGCCTCAATGCAATACAATCTGGACCGTGCGGTTCTGGCGGCGGCATCGCTCAAACAAACCAAGGTGCCGGATGCTGTGGTTGACGATTACATGAGCAAAGTGACCAATTTACAGCCTGTATCCGTTGAGACCACCTATGATGTTGGCATGAACTTCAGAACTGTAAGTTCTACCGCTACTGCAGAACTGGATACAATGTTTATGAATATGGCCGGTATTGATAGCCTGCCGATCACAGTGACATCTTCTGCCGAAGAACGCATTCCAAAGCTGGAAATTTCTCTGGTACTGGATGTTTCCGGTTCGATGAACTCCAATCACAAATTGGCCAACCTGAAAGCCGCCGCCAAGGATTTTGTTTCGACCATGCTGAACGGTGTGGATGATGACCATGTTGCGATTTCAATTATACCGTTTAACAACTCGGTTTCGCCCTCTCAGGGTATTTTTGATCAACTGAATGTAAATGAGAAGCACGATTATTCTCGTTGCCTGGATTTTGCGGATGAGGATTTTAACGATGTTGCGATTGATCCGGCACAAATGCAGGAGCAGTTGATTTATACCTCCTTGTGGGGGGACTGGCAGAATTTGAATTCAAGTGGACGGACTTGTTACACAGATGACTATTTTCAGATTATGCCCTATTCGGATAATATCACGGAGTTGCATAACAAAATTGACTCTTTGGTTGCTGATGGTTGGACCGCAGGGCATTTGGGATTAAAGTGGGGTACAGCCTTGCTTGACCCAGCATTTAAACCTGTCGCGACCGGCTTGATTGCGGCTGGCGACGTTGATCCCGGATTTGTAAATGTTCCGGCTGCCTATGATGATTTTGATACTTTGAAAGTGCTGATCATGATGGGAGACGGGGCAAATACTTATGAATTCCGCATGGGGGATGATTACAATGGTGCGAATTCGGATCTTTGGGAAGTGGTCTATGCCGAACAGATTTTCTCGTATGCTTACCATAAGTATAAGGCGAACAAGATTTCGTACAGCGAATCAAAATGCGGAAAAAAGAAGTGGGTTTGTGTGTATACTGCCGGCCCACAGAAATCGGCATACTATTTGGATGATCCCAACAGCAGTTACTTTTTCGATATTGAAAATTACAACTGGATCAGCGGATCGAAGTTTAACAATCTGAACAATACGCTTAATGGCTGGATTAGCTCAACACGTCTGAGCTGGGGCAAGGCGTGGGGTTTGATGCCGGCGCAGTGGTACGATAACATCGTCGGCGGAAACGCATTTTCCGATCTGGTTTATGGTTCAGGGCGTACGAGTAGCGAGGCAGATGCTGCAATGGCGGCATCCTGTGAAGCGGCGCGGGATCAAGGTATCGTTGTCTATACCATCGGCTTTGAAACCAGCTCATCTACGTCGGCCAAGTTGCGGGACTGTGCGAGTACACCGGCGCATTACTATGATGCCGTTGGTATCCAGATTACCGAAGTATTTGCACAGATCGCGGCATCGATCCAAAAACTCAAACTGACGCAATAGAGGGCGATATGAAAAATTTACTCAAACTTTTGCGCCGGTTTCGCACAGATGAAAGGGGCACCTCGACGCTCGAATTCATCCTAGTGGCGACCACCTTTCTAACCGGGTTCTTCTGGGTCTTCGAATCCGGGCTGATCCTGACGAAAAAAGTGATGCTGGAACGGGCGCTGGATATGACGGTGCGTGAACTGCGACTGCATTCAAGCCCCACATTCACGCATGACTATATCAAGGCGCGCATTTGCAAAGAGGCGCTGTTGCTGGACGACTGCGAAGACAATTTGTTGCTGGAACTGGAAGTGCTGGATCTGTCCGCTGGCTTTACAACACCTTTTTCCTGTGTGGACAAAGAGAAAGACATCACACCGGTGACCACATGGGAGCCGGGCCAGCGCAACGAGATTGTGTACATGCGGGCTTGTGTCGTTGTGTATCCAATGCTGACCGGCGCGATGGCACTTTTTAAGGATGCATCCGAAAAGGGTGTGCCGCTTGTTGCCGATACTGCTTTTGTAAATGAACCGGGGTAGATTATGTTTGAAAAACTGACATCCAGCATAAAGGGTTTTGTCCAAAACCAGCAGGGAACAGCAACGGTTGAATTTCTTCTGGTGATGCCGTTGATTATCTTCTGGATTGGCGGAACACTCACCTTTTTCAACGCCTTTAGCGAATATACCAAATCCGTGAAGGCGACCTACACCGTGGCGGATATTTTATCGCGCCAGACGGTGGTTGATGACAACTATATTGATAGTATGAACAACCTGTTTGCCAACTTTATGAATCAAAGTACCAATGATGTGTGGTTGCGTGTAAGCAGCATTGCCAAGGTCAGTGACGATTTGACTGTGGATTGGTCTACAGCAACGGGTATTCATAATCCATTGGAGGTTTCTGCGGATATTCCGGAGGAAATCATCCCGGATTTGCTGGATGAAGAAAGTATTATTCTGGTGGAATCCTATACGCCGTTTGTGCCGTTTCTTGATTATATCGGTATCGATTCAAATACATACGTCAACCGGGTTGTGGTCAGCCCTCGGTTTTCCTCGCAGCTTGCCAATTCAGACAGTTAACGCGACATGCTACTGTCATTTGCAAGATGTACTCTAATTAGCCAGGCGCGCGGGCCAAGACCCGCGCCTTGTCTGTCTACGCGCTAAATGGTGCAGAATTCTTCATACAGCAGCGAGATCAGGCTCAGAACCAGTGGATCCTTGATCTTGTAATAGATGGTTTTGCCTTCACGCCGGAAATCCACGATACCTTCGAGCCGCAAGCGGGCGAGCTGTTGACTGACGGCGGCCTGACGGGAGGAAAGCAGGTTCTCCAGTTCGGTGACCGAACGTTCCCCCGAAACCAGATGGCACAGGATCATCAGCCGGCCTTCGTGGGCCATTGCCTTTAGAAAAGATGCAGCTGTACGGCCTTTGTCAAACATCTCTTCGATATTGAAGTCTTTCTGAAATGTATCCAGAGATTTGTCATCATCAGGTGTCAGCATAATTGGTCTCGCAAGCTAAGGGCATCATCAACCCGTGTTCGTTGTAGCGGGGAAAATCGGCTGTGCAAAGTGTTTTGCGTGTGTTGCTCATGCCGATCAACTCTCCGCCTTTGCAGCCTGGTATTCGGGGAAGGGGTCCAGTAACCGGTCCAAAAGGGGCCAAAAGAAATCTTCGCCGGGGTATCCTTCGATGCGGCCAACCTCTTTGCCGTTGTTGATCAATATAAAAGTGGGTGTGAATGCAGGGCGTGACTTTATCGAGATGTCTTTAGGGTAGTCATCAAATATATTAATGCGCTGCAAGGGGGCCGCATGGCCTTCTGTGGTTTTCGGATAAGCCGGGGCGATTTCCTCGTTCCAGCGGCCACACCAGTAACAGCCGTCCTGTTCGAACATCAGCAAACGCAGTTCTGCATTTGCCGTAAACGGCAGGAGCAAAAAGCTGACCAGCAAAAGAAAACGTAGCATGATTGACCGCCTTGTATTTAAATATATAGTGAAAACCTAATATGTTTTTAACGCAAGGGCAAGGTTTACACATGGGTTTTGATATTTCTTTCTCCGGAGCGATCCTTGCAGGGTTGCTGTCTTTTCTGTCGCCATGCATCCTGCCGATGGTTCCTTTTTACCTGTGTTACATGGCCGGAATAGGTATGGCAGACTTGCAAGGGAATGAGGAGATACCAGCCAAAACCCATCGAAAACTTATTTTTGCGTCTATCGCTTTTGCACTTGGTGTGACCACTATTTTCATGCTTTTGGGGCTTGGGGCCACGGCAATCGGGCAGGCGATGCGCGAATATAAACAGCCGCTTTCCTATATTTCTGC
>JALWOO010000056.1 GCA_027083485.1 Amylibacter sp.
CACTTTTATTGCGCGTCAGGATATTTCCAACGCGCAGGCCGAAAGCTTGATCGAGCATTTCGGCGCTGTTCTGACCGACAACGGTGGTAAAGTTGTTGATTCAGAATACTGGGGTCTGAAAACAATGGCCTATAAAATCAACAAAAACCGCAAAGGCCACTATGCCTTTCTGAAATCGGACGCGCCTGCCGCTGCCGTTGCAGAAATGGAACGCCTGATGCGTTTGCACGATGATGTGATGCGTATTCTGACCATCAAGGTTGATGCCCACGAAGAAGGCCCGTCCATTGTGATGCAGGCCAAACAATCGCGCGACGAACGTCGCCGCGACCGCTAGGAGGGTTGTAAATCATGGCTAACAAACCATTTTTCCGTCGTCGCAAGTCTTGCCCTTTCTCCAGCGATAACTCGCCGAAGATCGATTACAAAGACACGAAATTGCTGCAGCGTTACATTTCCGAGCGGGGCAAAATCGTGCCGAGCCGGATCACCGCAGTATCCGCAAAAAAACAGCGCGAGCTGGCCCGTGCGATCAAACGCGCACGTTTTCTGGCCCTCTTGCCATATGCTGTGAAATAAGGAGAACATCATGGACGTTATCCTTTTAGAGCGCGTAGCCAAACTGGGTCAGATGGGCGATGTTGTGTCCGTCAAGCAAGGTTTTGCACGTAACTATTTGCTGCCACAAGGCAAGGCGCTGCGCGCTTCCAAGGCCAATCTGGCCAGCTTTGAAGAGCGTAAAGCACAGCTTGAGGCACAAAACCTCGAGACCAAAAAAGAGGCCGAAGCAGTGGCTGCAAAACTCGACGGACAGCAGTTCGTTGTGATTCGCTCCGCTTCCGATGCCGGTTCCCTTTATGGTTCCGTGACCAACCGCGACGCAGCCGAGGCCGCAACCGCTGCCGGGTTCACCGTGGGTCGCAAGCAGTGCGTTCTGGACAAGCCGATCAAGGATCTGGGCCTGCACAACATGTCTGTTGTTCTGCACCCCGAAGTGATCTGCACAATCGTTCTGAACGTTGCCCGTTCCGAGGAAGAAGCCGATCTGCAAGCCTCCGGTAAATCCATTCAGGAACTGGCTGCCGAAGCCGAAGCAGAAGCAGAATTCGAAATTGCCGAACTGTTCGACGATCTCGGTGGCGCTGCCAACGAAGACGACGATGGCGACAATCTGGTAGAAGTACCGGAAACAGACGGCACCGACGAAGAAGCCAAAAGCTAACGCGTTAACAATGTATCTTAAAGCCCGCAGTTCTGCGGGCTTTTTGCGTTTAGACCTGCGGGTTTACAAGGCTGGCACAAGTCGCCCGCACTTGTTGACCGGTCAAGCAACAATTTCCGGCGTGTTTCCGCCTGATCCGAGGAAAACCTTGCCGGAATAGTTAAAAAACCCTAAACATACGCACGCAAAGCCAAAGAATAGCCTGCGCGGCCAACGCGCGCGGCAAAGGAACCACTGAATGACTGCACTGTTTGCCAAAGTGAACGCCCTGTTATCGCGTCATGTACCGGAACAGCGGATTTACCTGCGCACGGACACCTCTACCCGCTATTTTAGGGCCAGCCCCCTGCTGCAAACGGTTTTCGGCGCAACAATCGCCGTTGGTTTTTGCTGGACCGTGATTGCCACCTCGGCCCTGATGCTTGACCGCATGAGCGCGAAATCGGGTAAAACACAGGCCGAAGTGCTGCAACGCGCCTATGAAGCCCGGCTCACCGAGCTTTCCAAAGAACGCGACCAGCGCGCACTTGAAGCACAAACCGCACAAGAACGGTTTTATGTGGCTTTGGAGCAGATTTCCCTGCAACAGGGTGAATTGCTGGCGGCAGAAGAAGAACGCCGCGAATTGGCGACCGGCCTGAAAATCATGCAGCAAAAGTTGCAAAAGGCCGTCTCCGAGCGCGACAAGGCGCAAAAGAATTCCGACAGTATCCTAGCCGAAATGCAGGCCATTACCGGCTCGTTGAACACACGTTTGGGCGGCGCACGCGATACAGAGGAAACCCTCGCCTATGTGCTGCGCGCTCTGAATAAAACAGTTGACCAGCGTGACGAAATGCAGGTCGAAAGTGAAGAGCTGCAAGCCAGAATGGCCGAAATGCTTTTGAATCAAAAGCTTCAAGAGGAGCAGAACAACCGCCTGTTTGCCCGGCTTGAACAAGCCGTCGAAGTCAGCCTTGAACCTATGCAAAAAGTATTGAAACGCACCGGCATCGATACTGACAAAT
>JALWOO010000057.1 GCA_027083485.1 Amylibacter sp.
AAAAGAGGCCACCACAGAAGCCGCGCCAACACAGGCACCGGAGCCGACCAAGGTAACGGTGACCAAACATAAAAAGGCGAAAGTCGACAAGCAGGCCACCGCCCAGGCCCCGCAAAAGGAAGCTGCGCCGGATCAGCCCGCCCCCATCGAAATTCCCAAAGATCATCTGCTGCCCGGCCCGTTTGCAATAAAATCCGCCCGCAGCTATGCACCGGAAGATTTGCAACAGATTGAAATGCTGTACTACTCGTTGAAGATGGTGCGCAACAATATGAAACGGGCCTATGCAGAAGCGTAAATTCCCGCTTGCACAGCCCAAAAGGCAAGCTATAAGGGGCGCGTAACGACAGACCTTTGCCATGGGACCAAACGGCCCGGTTTTCCCCGCGAAATCCGCAGGTTGCCCCCGCTAAAGGCAAGGTTTTCAGTCGGGCTATAGCGCAGTCTGGTAGCGCGTTCGTCTGGGGGACGAGAGGTCGCAGGTTCGAATCCTGCTAGCCCGACCAAAAATTCCCCCAATGCCCTTTTCACAGGATCAGCGGCGTTATAGGGTTACATTTTCAGCAGAGGGAATTGGCATGACAGGGCACGGCGTATTGCCATCACAGGCAATCAAAAACATGCTTGGCACGGGACAGATCACGCTGCAAGCCCCTGTAGTTGACGGACAGATTCAACCGGCCAGCCTTGATCTGCGGCTTGGTCATACGGCCTGGCGGGTGCGGGCGTCATTTCTGACCGGTGCCAAGGCCAGCGTTGCCGAACGGCTCGATGATTTCAAAATGCACGAAATCGACCTGCGCAACGGGGCCGTGCTGGAAAAAGGCTGCGTTTATGTGGTGCCCCTGATGGAGGGGCTGGCGCTGCCCGACGATATCAACGCGGTGGCAAACGCCAAAAGCTCCACAGGCCGGCTCGATCTGTTTACCCGCTGCCTGACCGATCGGGGCATTGAATTCGACCGCATCGAATCCGGCTACACCGGACCGCTCTATGCGGAAATCAGCCCGCGATCCTTCAGCGTGCTGGTGCGCCCGGGAATGCGGCTGAACCAGATCCGGTTCCGCCGTGGCAAAGCCGTGCTGAGCGATGCGGAATTGCAGGCCTTGCACAACACGATTACGCTGGTGGACAGCGCGCCGCAGATTGACGGCGGTCTGGGGTTTTCGGTTGATTTGCAGCCGCGTGAAAACGGGTTGGTGGGCTATCGCGCCAAACCGCACACGGGGCTGATTGATCTGGACAAGCTGAACCATTATGACCCGCGCGACTTCTGGGAGCCGGTGCTGACGGACCAGGGCCGCATTATCCTTGATCCGGGCGCATTTTACATTCTGGTCAGCCGCGAAGCCGTGCATATCCCGCCGCAATGCGCCGCCGAAATGGCCCCTTATCTGGCCATGGTTGGCGAATTTCGCGTGCATTACGCGGGGTTCTTTGATCCCGGTTTCGGCCATAGCGCCGCTGGCGGTGCCGGCGCGCGCGGGGTGCTGGAAGTGCGCTGCCACGAGGCCCCTTTTGCGCTGGAACACGGGCAAAGCGTCGGGCGGCTGGTCTATGAACACATGGCCGAGGTTCCCGATGCCCTGTATGGGGCCGATCTGAAATCAAACTATCAGGGACAAGGGTTGAAGCTGTCAAAGCATTTCAAATCAGAAGCCTAGCGGCACAAACACCACCCCCAGCCCCGCCAGCACCAACACCGCCCGAAGCAAAAGACTGCGGGCCGAAATCAACCCATAGGACACCGCCGCAAGGCCCAGCGCCATTTTGACAAAGGCCCAAAGCGCCCAAAGCGGGGTATCCGCCAGCCCGATCAGGGCCGGATTGGCAATCATCCCCAGCGGAATGATATACAGCCCGACCCCCAACGCCATGGCGGTAAAGGCGACCTTGAGCCAGTTTTCCCCGACCATCCCCGCCGCAATGAACACCGCGCCGCAGACCGGCGGGGTGATGGTGGACAGCAGGGCAAACCAGAACACAAACAAATGCGCCTGCAACGGGGCCAGCCCCAGTTTCTGCAAGGCCGGTCCGGCCACGGAAATGCAGATCACATAGGCAGCGGTGGTGGGAACCTCCATGCCAAGGATCAGACAGGCGGCAGCGGTCAGCAACAGTGCCGCCCAGAGGCTGGTGCCCCCTGCCGACAGAATCAAGGAGGTGATTTTGATGCCAAGGCCGGTCTGGCCCAGCACGCTGATGATCAGCCCCGCACAGAGAATAAT
>JALWOO010000058.1 GCA_027083485.1 Amylibacter sp.
GCTTCGGACAGCTCGGAGTCTTTGGCTTTGGCCATGAATGCGTCCAGACCACCACGGTGATCAACAGTGCGCAGCGCTGCCGCAGAGATGCGGAATTTGAATGACCGACCCAGCGAATCGCTGATCAGCGTGACATCATTCAAGTTCGGCAAGAACCGACGCCGGGTACGGTTCTTGGCGTGGCTCACATTATTGCCGGACATCGGCGATTT
Organism: Amylibacter sp.; assembly: GCA_027083485.1. GTDB lineage: Bacteria > Pseudomonadota > Alphaproteobacteria > Rhodobacterales > Rhodobacteraceae > Amylibacter. Next base: position 213 of record JALWOO010000058.1, read on the forward strand.
ACCTGTTAGTTCGCAACGACGGGACATGCGGTTATTCCTTCGGTTCTGCCAGCCGGGACTGCCCGCGGCGCAATTGAATTTCGAGCCGCTTATTAGGACTGATTCAATACGCCGTCAAGGGCATCAGGCCGTTTGTCGTGCTTTTCCCTGATATACCATGAAAATAGATGAATTACGCGCATAATTCGGCCTTTCATACCGTAAATTCGCGCCAGTTATGAGGGTTTTAAGTAACTGTGTTAACTAGTTAAAATAGATTTTCTCTGTACATACCGGTTTTTTTACCGCTATTCTCTTGTCAACAACATCAACGAGGGAAGACAAGACTGTGATTGACTGCTGCATTATCGGATCGGGCCCGGCTGGCCTGCAAACAGGGTATTTTCTGAAACAGAAAGGGGTGGATTTCAAAATTCTTGAGAAATCCGGTGCCGTTGGCAATTTTTTCCGCCAATTCCCACGCCATCGCACCCTGATTTCGGTGAACAAGCCCAACACCGGCATGTCCAACCCGACAACCCGCCTGCGCTATGACTGGAACAGCCTGATCAATGACGAAGGCAACCTGTTCAGCAATATGTCACAGGATTATTTCCCGAATGCGGATGACTATGTGCGCTATCTTGAAGGATTCGCCGAACAGCTCGCGGAGCATATCCAGTTGAATTGCGACATTACCAGAATTTCCAAATCCGGCGACGGCTTTACCCTTGCCTGCGCCGATGGCTCTGAAATTCAGGCCCGCCGCGTGATTGTGGCCACCGGTTTTGGCAAGCCCTGGCTTCCCGATGTGCCGGGCATTGAAACCGTGGAAAATTACGCCGATTTCGACACGGACCCCGAGCGCTACAAAAACAAGCGGGTGCTGATTCTGGGCAAGGGCAACTCTGCCTTTGAAACCGCAGATTCGCTGGTGGAAAGCGCGCAGGCGATCCATGTGGCCAGTCCGGAGCCCGTGTCTTTTGCCTGGCAGACCCATTACGTGGGCGATCTGCGCGCGGTGAACAACAATTTTCTGGATACCTATCAACTGAAAACCCAGAATGCGATGCTGGACGGGGACATCACCAGCATCACCCGCAAGGACGGGGTTTACACGGTCAGCATCGACATGGCCGCCGCCGAAGGCCATGAAATCATCCTGCAATATGACCATGTCATCGCTTGTACCGGCTTCAAGTTCGACAACAGCATCTTTGAAGACTCCCTGCGTCCGGACATGTGCCCCAACAACAAACTGCCCCTGATGTCCCCCATGTGGGAGAGCCTGAACACGCCGGATCTGTTCTTTGCGGGCACCATCACCCATTCGCGCGACTATCGCAAAACCATGTCCGGTTTTGTACACGGGTTCCGCCATAATGTGGCCTGTCTGGCAGAATTCATCGCCATGCGCGCAAACGGGGGCAGCTATCCCAAAACCGCTGTATCGCTGGACAAACAGGACATTATCAAACGGATCATCGACCGGATCAGCCTGTCGGCCGGTCTGTTCCTGCAACCGGGGTTTCTGGGCGATGCGATTGTCCTGTCCGGCCCCCACCAGGGCCATGTGTTCGAGGAAATCCCCGTTGACTGGGCACAACAGAAATCGGATTTCGCCAAGGATGAATTCCTGCAAATCACCCTTGAATTTGGCGATTTTGGCGAAAACTCCTTCCACGTCAAACGCCAGCACAATATCTTTGGCAAAACGCCTGACGCCTTTATCCATCCTGTGATCCGCCACTATAAAAACGGCGAATTGCAATCCATGACCCATCTGTCGGACCATCTGGATGCGGATTGGCGGCCTGATACGGAAAAAGACCCGGGCGTGGGCACCATCACCCGCATTACCTTTGCAGATGCGGGTGAAACCCTGCCGCCCTCGACCGTGGTGCGCCAGCAGCTCGAAGCTTTCTTTGACAGCAACGCCCTGCTTGGCGCGGCAGAAATATCGCGGGCAAGCTAACGAAAACGGGGGCGGGCAATCAATCGCCCGCCCCCGTTTCCATTTTCCCCAAGTATCCC
>JALWOO010000059.1 GCA_027083485.1 Amylibacter sp.
GACCCATGTTTAAAGGATCCTTTCCCGCCCTCATCACCCCGTTCAAAAACGGCAAGGTGGATGACAAGGGTCTGAAAGACTTGGTTGAATGGCATATTTCAATGGGTAGCAATGGATTGGTCCCTGTCGGCACCACCGGCGAAAGCCCGACTCTCAGCCACGAAGAGCACATGCATGTGATCAAAATTGTGGTCGAAACATCCGCCGGACGCATTCCGGTGATTGCCGGTGCCGGTTCCAACAACACCACCGAAGCCATCAGCCTGTTGCAATTTGCCAAGGATGCGGGGGCGGATGCCGGTCTGGTGGTAACGCCCTATTACAACAAACCAACGCAGCGCGGTCTGATTGCCCATTTCACCGCTTTGAACGAGGTCGGCCTGCCGATCATCATTTATAATATCCCGCCGCGTTCCGTCATTGATATGACCCCGCAAACCATGGGCGAACTGGCCAAGCTGGATAATATTATCGGCGTCAAGGATGCCACCGGCGATATTGCCCGTGTGAGCCTGCAACGCCAATACTGCGGCAAGGATTTCATCCAGCTTTCCGGCGAAGATGCCACAGCGCATGGTTTCAATGCGCAGGGCGGTGTCGGGTGTATTTCTGTCACCGCAAATGTGGCACCGGCCTTATGTGCCGCGCTGCAAGCCGCCACAGCCGCCGGAGATTTTGCCACCGCACTGGAAATCCAGGATCGTTTGATGCCGCTCCACAGCGCCATTTTCACGGAACCGGGTGTGGTCGGGGCGAAATACGCGATGTTCCTGTTGGGCAAAGACACCGGCGAAGTGCGCCTGCCCCTGACAGAGCTTTTGCCGGAAACAAAAACACTGATCGAAAACGGCATGCGTCATGCGGGCCTGATCACCTAGGAAAAGGCACCTCGGGCCTATGGCAAGCAAGAAAAAAGAAAATAGCAACAACAAGTTGATCGCGGAAAACCGCCGCGCGCGATATGATTTTGCTATTGAGGACACGCTGGAATGCGGCATTGTCCTGATGGGCTCCGAGGTGAAATCCCTGCGCAATGGCGCGGCCAATATTGCCGAAAGCTATGCCGATATCGAGGATGGCGAGCTTTGGCTGATCAACAGCTATATCGGGTTGTATACGCAGGCGAAAAACTTTGGCCACGAAGAGCGCCGCAAGCGTAAGTTATTGGTTTCCAAACGGGAACTGGCAAACCTGTGGAAAGCAAAGAGCCGCGAAGGCATGACCCTTGTGCCGTTGAAAATGTATTTCAATGATGACGGGCGGGCCAAATTGCTGCTTGGTGTGGCCAAAGGCAAACGCAAATCCGACAAGCGCGAAACCGAGAAAAAACGTGACCGGCAGCGCCAGAAATCCCGCTTGATGCGGAATTACGGCTAAATCGGGGTAAACGGGCGAATATCCACATCGGTTTTCGTGGCAATCAGCACCTGCCCCGGCTCAAGCAGGTTCCAGTCATCTTCGCTGCTATCCAACGGCTCGGACACCAGCAACACCCCCGCATCGCATTTTTTCCAATACACGGTTGGCGCAAAACGGTCAGAAGCATAGCGTGCGGCATAGAGCCGATGCCCGTCCGACCAACAGGCCGCGAGCCGCATAAACGGCAATGTGCCTTTCTGTTCCGCCATGGTTTGCAGCTTTCCAACGGCGCGTTCCATTGCACCGATCGGGTCCGCCGCCAGCCCCAGATTTACAGCCAGCAAAAACAGCAATTCACTGTCCGTGGCCCCTTTGCGTTGCGCATAGAGCGTTTCATCCAACAGCATATCGGCGCATTTTCGGAAATTTTCATAGCCACCGACCTGCCCGTTATGCATGAAGGACCAGTTATTCTGAATAAACGGGTGGCAATTGTTATAGCTCGTGGCAGTTCCCGTCGAGGCGCGCACATGCGCCATATACAGGCCGGCACGCACCTGGTGGACAAGGTGGCGCAAGTTGGGATCCGCCCAGGCCGGCAAAATATTCTTGTACAAGCCCGGTTCCGGCCGAGCATGATACCAGCTGACACCGAAGCCATCCGCATTGATGTTGGTTTTTGCCTCCATCGCATTGCGGCTTTGTTCAATCAACGATTGCGTCGGGCTGGAAACCACATCCTCGATGTAGGTTTCTTTACCAATCCAAGCCGCCCAGCGACACATTTTGTGTCCTCTCTAATTTTACGCAACACCCAGTTGCAATAATTGCACAAGACTGACCACGCCAACCGGGCGGCCTTCATCCACAACAAACGCAGCGGAAATCTTGTTTTGTTGCAACAGATGCAGCGCCCTTGCCGATAACTGCGCCGGTTTCAGGCTCACCGATCCCGGCGTCATAATTTGTTTGGCCGTGGTTTTCACCATTGCCTGCTGCATGGATCCGGTTGCATTTTCTTCCAGATACCGGCGAATATCACCATCGGTTATCACGCCCAACAATTTGCCTTCATTGGAACAGACCCCGACGATCCCATGGGCCTTGGCGGAAATCTCCCCGACCACCTGCATCACGGTTGCATCCTGTGGAACAAGGGGGAGGCCGTCATCTTTGACCATGATATCGCTGACCGGCGTCAAGGCTGCACCCAGTTTTCCGCCCGGATGAAAATCGCGAAAACTGGCCTCGGTAAAGCCCCGCATTTTCAAAAGCGTAATCGCCAGCGCATCGCCAAGCGCCAGTTGCAAAAGAGTGGAGGTTGTCGGCGCAAGGTTATGCGGGCAGGCCTCCTTGGCTTTGGGCAGGATCAATGCCACATCGGTTTTTTGCCCCAAAGTGCTTTCTTTGCCGCTGGTCAGAGCAATCGTCGGCACCCCGAAGCGGCGCGTATACATCAAAATATCGTAAAGTTCGCGGGTTTCACCGGACCAGGACAGCATCAACACCACGTCATCGCTTTGAATCATCCCCAGATCGCCATGGCTGGCCTCTGCCGGATGCACAAAATAGGCAGGTGTGCCGGTTGATGCAAAAGTTGCCGCCAATTTGCGGCCAATCAGACCACTTTTCCCGACTCCCGTCAAAATCAGCCGTCCGCGCATATTTTCGATCAGTTGTAATGCATCTTCAACTGCCTGCGTCAGCTGATCATCCTGTAACGCGCTTTGCAAGGCAGCCAGCCCGTCAGAATTCACAGAAATCACATCACGTACAGAACCGGCTCGATTAACCATAGACACCGCCATTTATGCTTGTTTTTCTAGTCCCCCACTCCCTAGTTGATTAGCGGGCAAAGCTCAATGCACTGTGCCTATTTGTCGTGACTATATCGTTTCAGGGCTGAAAACTGCAATGCTGCGGTGCTTCTTGCATAAACTTGGCTTTTGACTGGGCATAAAGGCGAATAACCTTTTCCAGATCAATACAGTCTGCCTGCCCGTTGTCGGCCATTACCTCCCCTTCCGAACAATATTTGGCAAAGCTATTAAACCCGAGGTTATACGCGCTCCCTTTCAAGAAATGCAAAGCCGGTCCCAAATGCGCGGCGTCTTGGGGCGGGTTTTCCTTCAACTGGTTGACCGCCTCGTCCACCTCTTCGATAAAAAGAACCACAACATCACCAAAATCTTCGGCACCGATGTCTTCTTCCAGCTGTTTGATTTGATCCCAATCAATCATTCTTCATCTCCTTGTACAGTCAAAAACCGGCTGGTGACCAAAGGCCCCTGCATGCGGTACAGAATGGTTTCCAGAATGATGCCGTTTGTATTGGCCGTCGCCACCGCGTTCACACGGTTGTCTTTTTCGTAAACACCTGAATTGAAACCATTATCCATCGTGAACGTCCCGCCGACATGGCGAATGAGGCGTTCTGTGTAATCCGTTTCATAGAGCGCATCCCAGCCAAATGCGGCCTTGGTTGATACGGTTCTCTTGTCGTTATGCTCTGTGCCGTCTTCGGCCAGTGCAGTCCATTTTTTGCCGTCCGCATAGACCGAATTATACAGGAAATAGGGGGCTTGATCGATGTTGTCCTCGCTCACCGCAGTGAGCCGGCCCGTTTCCTGATAGCGTGCGAGTTGAGCCAGATAGACACGCTGGGCCAATTCACGCGCCTGCGAATCCAACCCGAATTCGATTGCTGTCAAAATATACGGCTCGCTCACAACAACTGTATGCGCATCAAAGTCGGTGAAATTCCGGTTATCAATTGCAATTGATTGACCGCCAATTTTTTCAAACCTGATAAAATCATCATATTTTGCGGCTTCCAGAGCATCCAGCCCCAAAAGACCGATTGCCCGGGCCGCATATTCCTCATAGCCCAACCGTCCTTCCTGAATCAGTTCGACAAACCCGGTCTCTTTGTCAAACCGGCTTCCGTAAAGGGCACCGTTTCGCACCATCGCGCGAAAATTCCATTTTCGAAAAATCCTGGCAACACGGGCTGAATGTGACGGGTAATCAAAGAGTATTATATTGAGGGGCACGCTGATCCGGGCCACATCCAATGCCGACCAGCCAATTCCGCGCGGCACAGGCGTATTGGCGTAATCCGTCATTTCCAACGTGCGCGTATCATACACTTTGTTCGGCAGCTTACCATCAAACAAGGGAAGTTTTTCCAAGGTTTCAAGCACTTGCCCCATGCGAGAGTCAAATTGGTCCTGTGGAAGGACTCCGATCCGTTCTGCCGCAACCAGCGCAAGCAAATAAGATGCCTGATCCCAGATTGTCGTAGAAGGGTATCCGTTTGCAGAGTTCACCAATCCGGTTGCAGGTTGAGTGTTTTTCTCGAAATATGCCCAGGCGATCTGGGCGTTTTTGAAGTCCTCAAACTGCAACGCCTTTGCCGGCGCAAGCGGTAAAGCAACGGCGCTTTGCTGAATGCTCCCCTGACGGTTTGTTCGAAAGCTGTTTATATCGATCCGCGATTCCACGGAAAGGGCAAATGTCGCGGCCAGACACAGACCAATGATAAAAGCAATCTGGCTGCGGGCTTTAACCAGGTTTTCGCGAAAAGTCATGCGACCCCCTTTACAACCAACCGGTTTTTCACATCAATTTCAGCGGAAGCCTCATCTTTGGGTTGCCAAAGGGCCGCAGCAATCAACACGCTCATGGCCCAGGCATTTGACAGCCCCCAGAATCCGTTCACCACAAAGGAACCAAGGGCCTGGCTATCAACGTTAATCAGCAGGCCAGCCCCTGCATAAGCTAAGCTGGCAAATGTCAGAGCAACCACCGCAATTTGCGGAGCGACCAATCGAATAAACCTGTCTGTTTTGCGCTGTTTCGGGGTGACTTTAAACTTGATTTCCTTACCAGTTATTACCGCCCAAAGTGCCTGTAGATTAATCGAAAAAAACGCCAGGTTGAGCATTCGTCCTTTGCGATTGTTAATTCCCCAAGTTCCTGCAATTGAGGCCAATTCATGCACAACAAGGAAAGGCAGCAGATGAAGGAAAAACTCCGAGGAATATGCTTTCACCGGTGAAATCCCCGTAAAAAGGGCGATGATTGGGGCCATAATAAAAATCACATTCCAAAGGGGTGCCAAATAAGACCAAAATGTCATCCCGAACATGAATTTTTGCGACAAATTCAACCCCTTACGAAACAACGGATTATCATTGAACAGGATATCCAGTGTCCCCCCTGCATATTTGAAACGCTGCATAGCCCAGCTTTGCATATCCAGCGGGGACAGCATTTTCGTTTCCACCTGAGGATGGTAAACCGACTTCCAGCCACGCTCCTGATCCATCAGCAAAACAAGGGATGTATAGATATCCTCGGACACATGGAATTTATACGGGGTCAGCTCCGTTGCATGCAGCATTTCACAATTAAGGGTATCCTCTAATTGTCGTCGCACCTGATCATTTTTGAGACGGCAACTGAACTCGCTCACCTTGACACCAACATTATCGGCAAAGGCCTTGAGTGCGGCCTCCATAACCGCCTCCCGACGGTGTACCGATCCCGCCCCACAGCAAAAAGATGCATTGGCTCCATTTCGGCGGCGTTGAATCACATCGTAAAACAGCTTGGGATCACTGATAAACGGATCATGGCCCACTTTAATCTGGCCAAGTATTTTCTGGGCAAGCAGCCCGACCCTTGTGCCAAAGCGGCCAAAATACGAATGTAAAACCCTCTCTAAAGGCCGGCCTTGCGGAATATCATAGAACCATTGCGGCGTTTGCACCCAGGCAACGCGCGGGTCGCGAAAATAGCCGAGCGTGTTTTGTAGCAATGTCGGAAATGGCCGGGTATCGCTGTCCAGAATAACCAGAAAATCCCCCACCGTCTGCTCCATCCCATTGCGCAGATTTCCGGCTTTGTACCCGATATTCGACGACCGCGTAATATATTGCACGCCCTCTTGCAGCGCCACATCTTTCATTTCTTGACGCCGCCCATCATCCAAAACAAACACTTTAATATCAATTGGGTATGGGTAAATCATCGCCTTTGCATCCCGAATGGAATAGCGCGTCAGTTCCGGATCTTCATTGTATGTTGGCAAGAAAACATCAACGCTGATCCGCGATTTTCCGCCCTGCGAAATCACATCCGAGCGGTATTTTGGCGCAGGTGCCGGAGGGGTATCATTCACGGACCATAAATTATGAAAATACAAAAGCAGCCCGACAAATGAACAGGACTCCGCGATCACAACAGGCAGGGAAAACCACATCGCATCCGCGTTAAGCGAGAAAGACCAGCGCCACCAGAGATACCAGGCACCCAACACAATTGTCATGCCCGCCAACATCTGCCAGACAGCTTCCACTTTTGGCGCATGGGGAAGCGGTGCTTCAGGCCTCAGGTGTTCGCTTTTGGTGAAATAGAATTCTTTTAGCTCGATCATCCGACTCTCTGTAAAACTTGCAAACCAGTTGTCGCAGAAAGGTGCCTAATTTTTAGTTACCAAATAAATTTATTCTTATTCACCAAGTCTTAAACTGTCGCTGCGATTGTCCAACCGAATTCACCAGTAATCGAATAGGTACATTGTGACACAAGCTGATCTTGAAAAGGCTCCTCTAACGGCTCCCCCCCCCATAGAAGAAACGCCCCTTCGTGTCCTCGTTGTCGATGATAGTGCACTACAACGCCGTCTCGTTGCTCTAAATCTGAAGAAATGGGGATTTGACATCAAAGAGGCTGCCTCCGGCAACGAAGCTCTCAAGGAGTGTAAAGAAAATCATTTCGATTTGATTATCAGCGACTGGGTTATGCCGGAAATGGACGGGCTGGAATTTTGCAAAGAGTTTCGCAAGCTTTCACGCGAATCCTACGGTTATTTTATTCTCGTAACATCGAAAAACGAGAAAAACGATGTAGCCAAAGGGCTAGATGCCGGTGCTGATGATTTCTTGTCAAAGCCCGTAAACTCCGCCGAATTGAAAGCCAGAATTCGCGCCGGCACACGCGTTCTGGAAATGGAAAAAAAGCTGATATCCCAAAATGAAACAGTTAATAATGCTTTGAAAGAGCTGCGGGAGGTTTACGACGAAATCAGCAAAGACCTTGTCGAAGCGGCCAAACTGCAGCATTCGTTGATTCCGGTCCGACACAAGAAACTTGAAACAGCAGAATTGTCGCTTTTGTTCCAGTCCAGCGGCCATGTCGGCGGGGATCTTGTTGGGTTCTTCAGCATCTCCCAGAACCGGATCGGCCTGTTTTCGCTGGATGTGTCCGGGCATGGCATTTCATCTGCTTTGCTGACTGTTCGCTTGGCCGGACACCTAAACCCCCATAACAAAACACAAAACATTGCTTTTGAACCGCAGTCAGGAGGCGGGTACCGGTTCTTGTCCCCACCGGAAATTGCCAGCCTCCTGAATGACCGAATGATGGAGGAAATGGACACGGAGCATTACTTCACCATGGCTTTTGCCGATATTGATCTGGAAACAGGGCATGTGGTCATGGTTCAGGCCGGTCACCCCCATCCTGTTATTTTCAATCCGGCAACAGGCGTTCGGTTTTTGGGCGCTGGCGGGCCACCAATCGGGCTGCTGCCCTTTGTAGAATTCGAAAGCTTCGAGTTTGACCTGAAACCGGGGGACCGGCTGTTTCTGTATTCTGACGGGGTCACAGAATGCCAAAACACCAAAGGCGAGCTTTTCGATGACGATGGACTGGAAGCATTGCTAAAAAACAAGCTCGATGCCAGCGGACCGGAATTCATGGATGATCTGCTTTGGAAGCTCACCGAATTTAGTGAAGGAACCCCCTTTGATGACGATATCTCCGCTATTTTATTCGAATTTGAGCGAAAAATAATGCCCTGATATCGTGGGTTTAACAATTCTTCAAACAATGCGTGCAAGACTTCAATGATACTCGCAGATGGAGACCTTGATGGGTCAATTAATAGTCAGATTGTTAAGGTGCATCGCGGTATCCGCAAAAAATTTCATTGCGAAGGCCACCGCGATTTTCGACACGAGAAGACATCGAAAAATTGCCCTTCAAGCCGTATTCATGTTGGTTTTGGGTGCCTGTGCAAGTATCGCCCCCAAACAGGCAATCCGAGTTGCCCAGCCTGACAATTCCCCAATTCGAAATTTCACATCCTTTACCGCCTCTCTACGCTGTATGGATGACCTGTTAGCAGCACATCGCCGCCCGCGCATACTTGTTTCCTCGACGGGATTCCCCGACCTCACCAAGAAAATCAACATTGGGGCCGATGAAATGCTGGTCAATGCGATCAACCAGATGAACAGGAAATCGCGCGCCTATGTTTTTCTGGATCAATCTCTTGAGAAAGACTGGGGGCAAATTACGCTGCTGACACGCCAGAAGGATGATCTGGAACCGCAAATGTATATTCGCGCGGCCATTACACAGGTAGATAGAGGCGTGGTTTCCGACAGTGCGTCTCTCGGTTTGGATTTCACCAATGCCCCGAATGCCTGGACTCCCTTCAAGGCCAAGCTAAACGGCAGCAAATTCACAGCCGGGCGTGATGTCTCGATTGTAACAGTGGACATGCATTTGGTTTCATATGCCAC
>JALWOO010000060.1:0-558 GCA_027083485.1 Amylibacter sp.
CATCCGCGATTTTGTGCCGCCCAAATCCATTGATATCAATATGGCTGCTTTTGCCGCCGGTCGTGAATGGGCCGAGGTCGGCAACAAACGGGTAGAGCAGAGCAAAACCGGCATAAACCACATTATGGGTGCGCATCAACAGCAGGTGCAAACCGGATGGCAGATCACCGAAGACTGGTGCAAAGGCTGCGATATCTGCGTGAAAATGTGTCCGGAACGCTGTTTGCGGCTGAACGAAGAACTGATTGCCGAACTCCCCGATCCCAGCAAATGCACCGGCTGCCGCATGTGTGAATGGCTGTGCCCCGATTTCGCAATCAAAATAACCAACACCCCAATTCCAAAGGCGGCTGAATAATGTCGAACCGTGTCAATTTACAAGGAAATCAGGCCTGTGCTCTGGGCGCAATCGCGGCGGGTTGCACATTTTATGCGGGCTATCCGATCACCCCTTCCTCCGAAGTAGCCGAGGCCATGGCCCGCGAATTGCCCAAGGTTGGCGGGATTTTCATCCAGATGGAAGACGAAATCGCCTCCATGGGCGCTGTAGTCGGGGCC
>JALWOO010000060.1:568-2213 GCA_027083485.1 Amylibacter sp.
CCTGTGGGTCTGAAATTCCCTGCGTGATCGTCAACGTGATGCGCGGCGGGCCAAGCACGGGCATGCCGACACGCCCCGCACAAGGCGACATTATGCAGGCCCGTTGGGGCACCCACGGCGATCATCCGGTTATTGTGCTGACACCGGCATCTGTTGGCGAATGTTACACCGAGACCATCCGCGCCTTTAATCTCAGCGAACGCCTGCGAGTGCCGGTGATTGTGTTGATTGACGAGGTCATCGGCCATCTGGTTGAAACTGTTGATCTGGCCTCTTTGGCCCCGTCTGAAAACGTAACCCGCAGCTTTGCCCAAGGTCCGGCCAGTGGATTTGAACCCTATGCGGTAACCGAAGACATGGTTCCCCCCTTCCCGCGCCCGGGGGACGGCTACCGCAGCCACACCACCGGCCTGACCCATTTACCCAGCGGTTTTCCCACCCAGAACCCCGCCAAAGCCACAACCGCGCTCAGCCGGATTACCGATAAACTGGTTCGGCATCAGGACCTGATAGAATCCTGCCAGACCGTGAATTGCGAAGACGCCGACATCGTGATTGTCGCCATCGGCATTTCGGCACGCGCCGCCCAACAATCCGTAACCGATTTACGCACCCAAGGCATCAAAGCAGGTCTGTTTCGTCCCAAAACCCTTTGGCCCTTTCCCGAAGCCGCACTCCGCTCGGCCACCCGAAGGGCAAAAACCGTGCTGGTTCCGGAAATGAATCAGGGTCAACTGGTATTGGAAATCGAACGCCTGTTAAGCCGGGATATGCCGGTTGTGGCCCTGAACAAGATTGACGGAGAGGCCATTACCCCCGCCGAAATTACCCAGAAAATCACCACAACAATCCACGAGGTGGCCCCATGAAAGATATCGACGCCGAAATCCCGTTTGATATCAACGATTATATCCGGCTGGAACAAATGCCGCATTTCCTGTGTCCGGGCTGTGGTCACGGCATCGCATTGCGAGCACTTTTGTGGGCCGTTCACGAACTGAAGATCAACAAGGACAATCTGGCAATCGTATCCGGCATTGGCTGTTCGGGCCGCCTGAGCGCCTATATCGATGCCAACACATTCCACACCACCCATGGCCGCCCGCTGGCCTATGCCACCGGTCTGGCGCTGGCGCGGCCGGATTTGCATGTGATCGTGATTACCGGCGATGGCGACAGTCTGGCGATTGGCGGCAACCATTTGATCCATGCTTGCCGGCGCAATTTAAACCTGAGCTGCATGATGCTGAACAATGAAATCTATGGCATGACCGGCGGACAGGTTTCCCCCACGACTTCATCAAACCGCTATACCACCACCACACCGGCGGGAAATACGGAACCGGTTTTTGACGCTTGTGCGCTGGCCACGGCTGCCGGTGCCAGCTTTGTCGGGCGCGAGGTAACCATGCAGGTCACCGGCCTGAAAAATTTGCTGCGTCAGGCGATTGAGCACCACGGTTTTTCCTTTGTGGAAGTAATCTCTGACTGCACTGAAATCTATGGCCGCAAAAACGATCTGGGCATGTCACCGGAAATGATGCTCAGCCAAAAGGCCACCATGCGTCCGGATGCTTATCGCAACACGGTGGATGTGCCGTTCCGGCCCAACGCGCTGGAATGCGGAATCCTGAACCGCACAGAT
>JALWOO010000061.1 GCA_027083485.1 Amylibacter sp.
GAAAAAGATGCGGAATTTCTGCGTCATGCGGTGGATGAGCTGGACAAACTTGCCCCTGAACCCGGCGAGGAGGCCCGCCTTGATGCGGCGCGCCGCCTGATGCAGGGGGCCGCACGTGTGCGCGAAGACATCACCCGCGCCGCCCATGCCCTGGGCGGGGAGGCTGCAGAAGGGGCCTTGCTGGACGCCACGCGCTGGCTTGAAGGGGCGCAGTCACAGGTCGATGGCCGGCTTGATGCGCCGCTGGCCGCTTTGGGGCGGATTTTGTCGGATCTGGCAGATGCCCAGCAGGACATTGAAGACTGCCTTCGGGCGCTGGATTTCAACCCGCTTGATCTGGAAATCGCCGAAGAACGCCTGTTTGCCATTCGCGGATTGGCCCGCAAACACAATGTTTTGCCGGATGACCTCGCCGAATTTGCCGATGATTTGCGCCGCCGGTTGCAGGTGATTGATACCGGTGCAGAACATCTGGAAGCCTTGCAGGCCGCATGCGATCAGGCGCTGAAAACCTATCAGGATGCCGCCAGCCGTATCAGCGCGCAGCGTCGCAAAGCCGCCCTCGCGCTGGATAAGGCCATGGCGGCGGAACTGGCCCCGCTGAAAATGGAACGCGCGGTTTTCACCACGCTGGTTGGCAAAGCGGATGCTGGTCCCGACGGCACGGATATGGTGGCATTCGAGGTCGCCACCAACCCCGGTGCGCCCTCTGGTCCGATCAATAAAATTGCGTCCGGTGGTGAATTGTCCCGTTTTTTGCTGGCGCTGAAGGTGTGTCTGACGCGGCAGGCAGACGGGTTGACGCTGATCTTTGACGAAATCGACCGCGGGGTCGGGGGCGCGACCGCTGATGCTGTCGGGCGCCGTTTGTCCGCGCTTGCAGATCGCTCGCAAGTGTTGGTAGTGACCCACTCGCCACAGGTAGCGGCGCAAGGGGCGCATCAATGGCAGGTGTCAAAGACGGTTGAAAACGGGCAAACCCGTTCCTCTGTGGCAATGCTTTCCGATGCAGAACGCATTCGCGAAATCGCGCGGATGCTGGCCGGTGATGTGATAACCCCAGAAGCCGAGGCCGCCGCCCGTTCCCTGCTGGAACGATAGGCGGCGACCCTGATGATATCGGTATAAAACGCTTAGAACGTCTGGTCGTAATCGCCCACGGAGGGTTCCGTGCGGATCACGGCGTCGATGTCTTTGAAAATGGCGCGCATTTCGGCCTCGCTTTCGGGGCTTTCGCAGACCACCACCAGATTTGGCGTATTGGAGGAGGCACGCACCAGCCCCCAGCCGCCATTTTCCAGCTGCACGCGGGCACCGTTTACAGTGACCACACCGGTGATCTTGCGTCCGCCCAGGCTGCCGCCGTCATCCGCCAGTTTCACCAGCTTGGCCACCAGCCGTTCCAGAACCGCGTATTTTTCCTCGTCCGCACAATAGGGGGACATGGTAGGCGTGGCCCAGGTCTGGGGCAGGGCGCGGCGCAGATCGGACATGGACATATCCGGATTGCGGTCCAGCAGCTTGCACATTTCCACGGCAACCCGTGCGCCGCAGTCATAGCCACGGCCAACCGGTTCGGCGAGGAAGTAATGGCCGGATTTTTCAAACCCCGCCAGCGCGCCCAGTTCCTTGACCCGGCGTTTCATGTGACTGTGGCCGGTTTTCCAGTAATCCGCCTTGACCCCGTTTTTGATCAGCTCCGGATCAGAGGCAAACAGGCCGGTGGATTTCACATCGGCCACAAAGGTGGCGTTGGGGTAGATTTTTGACAGGTCTCGCGCCATGATCACGCCCACCTTGTCGGCGAAAATTTCCTCGCCCTCGTCATCCACCACACCGCAGCGGTCACCGTCGCCGTCAAAGCCGAGCGCCAGATCCGCGCCGCTCTCTTTGACCGAGGCCGCCATGTCATGCAGCATTTCCAGCGCTTCTGGGTTGGGGTTGTAGTTCGGGAAGGTGTAATCAAGCGTGTTGTGCGACGGCACGACCTCTACCCCGATGCGTTCGAGGATTTCCGGCAGAAATGCCGAGGCGGTGCCGTTGCCGGTGGCGCAAACGATCTTGAGCTTGCGGGACATTTTGAAATCGCCACAGAGATCGTCAATATAGGCGTCGCGCACCCCGTTGATGCGTTCGTATTTACCACCATCACGGGCCACGGTTTCCCCGCCAAGTACAATATCGCGCAGGCGGTTCATTTCGTCGGGACCATGGGTCAGCGGGCGTTCAAACCCCATTTTAACGCCGGTCCAGCCATTCGGGTTATGCGAAGCCGTAACCATGGCCACGGCGGGGGCATCCAGATGGAACTGGGCGAAATAGGCCATGGGGGATACGGCAGGGCCGATGTCCTTGACGTGGATGCCGGCCTGCATCAGCCCCAGCATCAGCGCGTTTTTGATTGCCAGCGAATATTCGCGATAGTCATTGCCGACCGCAATCACCGGCTCGATGCCGTTTTCATACATCTGGGTGCCAAGACCCATGCCAAGCGCGGTAATGCCCGGCAGGTTGATGTCGTCCGGATATTTCCAGCGCGCGTCGTATTCGCGAAAACCGGTGGGGGTAATCATCGGTTCCAGCAGGAAATCCCATGTGTTCTGGGACACTTTATACTGTGGTTTGGTCAAGGTGTTTCTCCGAAATCTGTTGGCCCTGTCAGGGGAATAGGGGGTCGTTTTTGGCGAGTCGATCAAAAGACATCAAGCTGTTGATTACACCAGCCATCCGATCCAGTTCAATCATATTCGGCCCGTCAGAGGGGGCCGTGTCCGGGGTTTCGTGGGTCTCGATAAACACGGCTGCCACGCCGATTGCCACCGCAGCCCGCGCCATTACCGGCGCAAATTCGCGTTGACCGCCAGAGGAGCCGCCTTGCCCGCCTGGTTGTTGCACGGAATGGGTGGCATCCATCACCACCGGATGGCCGGTGCGCGCCATTTGAGGGAGCGAACGCATATCCGCCACCAGCGTGTTGTAGCCAAAACTGGTGCCGCGTTCGCACAACATGATGCGTTCGTTGCCGGTGGACAGCAGTTTATCCAGCACATTGGGCATTTCCCACGGCGACAGGAATTGCCCCTTTTTGGCATTGATCGCGGCACCGGTTTCTCCGGCGGCAATCAATAGATCGGTCTGGCGGCACAAAAAGGCGGGAATTTGCAACACGTCCACGACCTCTGCCACGGCGGCGCATTGGTCGGGCAGATGCACATCGGTCAGAACCGGACAGCCGATTGCGGATTTGACATCGGCCATCACCTGCAGGCCGGCCTCCTGGCCAAGGCCGCGTTTGCCGGACAGCGACGTCCGGTTCGCCTTGTCAAAGGAGCCTTTGAAAATAAAGCCGGCCCCCGCGTCATCGCATATTTTCTGCATTTTGCGTGCGATCATTAACGCATGCTCGCTGCTTTCGAGCTGACACGGGCCAGCAATCACAACCAATGGGCGGTCATTGCCCACGGTGACATTTCCGATATCGAAATTTTTCATGGTTCCTCAGGTGGTTACTTGCTCTCGCAAGATGGAGATTGTCAGGGATAGCATCAAGTAAAGCCCGGCAAAGACAATGATCGACAGCAAGGTATTTTCAAAGGCGCGCGGATAGGCCGGTTGATCCGATTGCACCGGTGACACGCCCATGGACAAGAAACGGGTTTGACGGTTGGCATCCACACGGGCGTTTTCAAGTGCCGCCAGTGCATTGCCCAACAACTCACGGCGCAATTCCAGATTGGCTTGAGCGCGTGTCAATTCGGCATTGATATCCACAATCGAGGTTTGCCCGTCCCCGCCGCGGGTGATCAATGATTTCTTTTCGTTCAGCTTGCGTTCCAGAACTTTGATTTTCTGGTCCAACACTCGTACCTTGACGGGGTTCGGGTGGGGGTTTGCCGTCAATTCGGCCCGTTGGAGTTCCTTTTCCAGAATCATACTTTCCAATTCACCAATCTGGCCCTGAATCATCGAAAACGTCGCTGCCGTGTCAAAGGTTTCAAGCTTGCGCTGAAGGTCGGCGACCTCCCGTTGGGCGGCGGCCAGTTTTTCTTCGGCCTCTTTATAGCCTTTTTCTGCCCCGCGCATGGTGTCGTCGCGCATACGTTTTGTTTGCTGGTCAACGCGTTCTTCTGCATAGGTGATCAAGGCACGCGAGATCTCGAGGGATGTTTTCGGCGAAGGCGAAATCACCTCCATTTTGATCACCCCTTCGGTTGGGTCATAGCCGATCACGACCTTCTTTTTGTAAACGGTATAGGCCTCTTCGTCGGTTGCATCATCGGCAAGTCGTTGTAAGGCATCGATTTTGTCGCCCTGATACAGGGAGCGAAATCCCAGATCGTGATCCAGACGTTTCATGGCATCACGCGAAGTTAAATAGCCCTGAACCACAATTGAATCCGTGACCATCGCAAAGGGTGAAGCGGATAGCAGGCTTTTGGACGGCATGGCGCTCGGGGCGTCTGCCTGCTGGATCACAAACTCGGTATAGGTGGCATACATAGGGGTTGCCACACGATAGAAATAATAACCGGCCAATATGCTGGGCAAGGCCACGTAACAGGCCAGTTTCAACATCAACACCGCAAGCCGACGGCGGCGGCGTGCCACCAGATCCCGCTGGATTTTCTTGATCTCGCGTTCGCGGGTATCGTCGTCAATCACAGGGGGAGGGGGTTGTTGTGCCTTGCCGACCTTGGTTTTGCGCCGCGTTGCCGGTAGGGAAACCGGTTTTTCGGTTTCGGCACCGGCATCGGCGCTGGCATCGCTATTGCGTGTATTCATAATTTCGCCGCGGTTGAACGGATCAATCCCGCGTTTGCGCAACAAACGTACGGCATCAAGGTCAGAAGTTGCCTGTATCCCGCGTTTTTGTGCCAGACGCCGGGCAATCCGTAATTGGCGACCGGTCAGGTTTTCCTGTTTGATCAGGTTGATTTCTTCGCGCGGAGATAAAGCAGACTCCTGCTGTTCCGGCTCTTCTGGCTCAACGTTTTCGCTAAAGGGGGCTTCTGGCACTGCTTCCGCTTCGGCGGTTGCGCGTTCGGATTTGAGAGATCGGGCAACGCGATTGCGCACGGCTTTTTCGATGCGGGTTTTTTGATCCATAGGCTCCGTATTGTCGTTTGACTGCTCTGGAGGATCACCGGCAGGTGTTTGCTGGTTCGTGGCGCGGTGAATACGGAACTTCTTGAGACTATTGCGCATAATTATAAACCTGTTTGGCTTCTTCCAGAGTTTCATACATGGTCAGACGCCCGTTGCGGAGAACGGCGGCAGTGTTGCAGAATTTTTCCAGAATGTTTGGTTGATGCGATACGATAACCACAGTTGATTTTTGCAATCTCTCTTGCAGAATTTGCCCGGCTTTGCGGTTGAATTCGGCATCTGTCGATTGGGGCATTCCCTCGTCGATAAGATAGATATCGAATTCCAGCGCCAGCAATAATGCCATCGTAAAACGTGCACGCATCCCCTTGGAGTATGTGGCGATCGGCATTTCGAAATATTCACCCAAGCCACAGACGTATCGGCAGAATGCCTCGACATAATCGGGATCAAGCGCATAGATACGGGCGATATAACGGGCGTTTGTGACCGCATCCATTTTTCCGTTCAGCCCCCCCATATAGCCCAGTGGAAAGGAAATCTTGGAGGTGCGGATTATTTCGCCTTCATCCGGTTTTTCAAGGCCGGACATCATATTGATCAACGTGGTTTTACCAGTCCCGTTAGGTGCCAGGATGCCCATGCTGACGCCCAGATCAATGCGGAAAGACGCCTGGTCAAGAATGACCTTGCGCTGGGTGCCCGTCCAAAAGGACTTGGATACATTTCTAAACTCTATCATCTGGCTTGGACTCAAACCTCCGGGGCGTACCCGATAACCTCAATTACGGCCATTTTGGCCTTTGGCGCTTTACTGCTCGCGCGCGTTCTTTTACGCCAATATGCGGTATTTTGTTATATAATTGCAATGACAGATTCCCCGTTTGGCCAGTTTGCGCCCAAAGCCCCGCAGGTTTGTTGCCCATTTCCCCCGATATGTCACTAAAACCCTAAAGAAACCGTGAAGCATGGCGAAAAAAGGCAAATTCAATCCGGTTTTGCCTTGCTCGCAGGGGCGGTTACCCTACTTCTTGGGTTGCATCTTTGGGCCGGCTTGGGCAGAAAGGCGCAAAACGGCATAAGACCGATCGTCTTGACAAAAGGGGACATATTAGGTGCGGACAATTGCTACGGCTGTTATACTTTTTGTCCTTTGGATAGCGATGTCTGGCGTTTATAAGCCGCTTATTCTGGGGTTCGGTGTTATGTCCTCGGTCATAGCTGTTTTCGTGATTCATCGCATGAATGTGGTGGATCAGGACCGAATTCCATTGAAACTGCATCCACTGCGTATGATCCGCTATTGGTTTTGGCTGATGGGTGAAATTGTAAAATCCAACATCGCTGTAACCAAAACCATTCTGGCGCGGGAAATGCCGATCCGGCAAAACCTGTTCACCACGGCCTGTTCACAAAAAACCGAGCTGGCACAGGTGATCTTTGCCAATTCGATTACGCTGACGCCGGGCACGATCACGGTAGAAACCGAGGATGACCATTTCTGGGTGCATGCGCTGTGCTATTCCGACGATGATCCAGAGGCGCTTGATGATATGGATGCACGGGTTTTGGCCGTAGAGACAGGGGGGCAGCTGTGATGTTTCTGGTTGGGGCAATCGGACTGTTTGTGTCTATGGTGCTGGTGTTGATACGCCTGTATTCCGGTCCGACGCTTTATGATCGGGTGTTGGCGGGCAGCTCCTTGGGCACCACCACGGTTTTGTTTATCGGGGTTATCGGCTTTTTGACCGGACGCCCCGATTTCCTTGATATTGCGCTGTTGTATGCGCTGATCAATTTTGTCGGCACCATCGCTGTGCTGAAGTTTTTTCGCTATCGCGCCATTGGGGATCACAAGTGGCCGCGCAATCAGGCTCCGCTGGATCCGGCCCCGCAAAACCCGGAGGACATCGCATGAGCCTGTTGATTGATATCCTCAGTTGGGCCTGCATTCTGGGTGGGGTGTTTTTCACCGTGGTTGGCGGGACCGGATTGTTGCGCTTTCCCGATTTCTGGTCGCGCCTGCATGCGGTTTCCGTTTCCGACAGCGCCGGGATGCTGCTGTTTATTCTGGGCATGTGTTTGCAGGCCGGATTTACGCTGGTGACGCTTAAGCTGATCCTGATCGGTTTCTTTATGTTTATCACCGGCCCGACAGCCACCCATGCCATCGCCAATGCGGCGCTGGTGACGGGCCTGCGCCCGCCGGTGGCGGATGACCTGAAAAAGGACGATCCCGCATGATCGAGACCCTGATCAATATTGCCCTGTTTGCCATGCTGATTACCACGGCATTCGCCATTGTGCGGATGGACCGTCTGTTCGGGGTGGTGATGCTGTCCGGCGTGTTCTCTCTGTTGTCGGCGATGCTGTTTGTGACGCTGGATGCGGTGGATGTGGCCTTTACCGAGGCCGCCGTGGGGGCGGGGATTTCCACGGTGCTGATGCTCGGCACCATTGCCCTGACCGCGCGCGCCGAAAAACGCCGGAACAAGCGCCAGTTTGTTCCGCTGCTGGTCTGTGTGGTGGTCGGAGCGGTGCTGATTTACGGCACGGCGGACATGCCGAGTTTCGGCGACCCGAATGCGCCGGCCAATTTGCATGTGTCGCCGGTCTATATGAGTGATTCTATTGAGGAAATCGACGTGCCCAACGTGGTGACCTCGATCCTTGCCTCCTATCGTGGCTATGACACCATGGGCGAAACCGCTGTGGTCTTTACTGCCGGTATCGGTGTGCTGCTGATCCTGTCGGGGCTTTCCGGTCGCCGTCGGCGCGAAGACGAAGAAGAAGACGAAGAGGAACAGGTCTGATGCATCACCACCTGATTTTGCGCGTTATCACCAAGCCGTTGGTGGGCACGATTATCCTGTTTGCCTTTTATGTGCAGTTCCATGGCGACTTTTCGCCGGGGGGCGGGTTTCAGGCCGGTGTGATTATGGCCGTGGCCTTTATCCTTTATGGTCTGGTGTTCGGGCTGAACCATGTGCAGCGCGTTTTGCCGCCCTGGGTGGTGCATAAAATGCTGGCGCTGGGGGTGCTGATTTATGCGGGCACCGGCGTTTGGACCATGATGCTGGGCGGAGAGTTCCTGAACTACAATATTTTCAACCCGCTTCATCCATCCCATGGCCAGCATAGCGGTATTCTCTATGTGGAACTGGGCGTGGGCATCACTGTGACCGGAGTCATGGTGGCAATCTATTACGCTTTTGCGGGGCGGCGTCCCTTCATTGGCGACGATGACTGGTAGGATCTGATGACACTGGACTATATCCTCGGCCATATGAATTACTGGTTTTTTGTCGTTCTGATGATGACCGGCCTTTATATCGTGATTTCACGCGGCAATCTGGTGAAAAAGATCGTTGGTCTGAATATCTTTCAGGCAGCGGTATTCATGCTGTATATTTCCGTGGGTAAAGTCACCGGCGGCACCGCCCCGATTTTCCCGACGGATTTGAAGGGCAATATCCAGATCGACCCGGGCATTGTTTATTCCAACCCTTTGCCACATGTCTTGATCCTGACCGCGATTGTGGTGGGGATTGCCACGACCTCGCTTGGCCTGGCGCTGATTGTGCGGATTCGGGAACAATATGACAGCATCGAGGAACAGGACATTCTGGACATAGACGCCGCCACGGCCCATGCGGAAAATCTGGCCCATGGTCAGGCGATGGGAGGGCGCGCCTGATGTCAGCCGAAGTCCAGAACACCGCCTTGTCGCTGTATGAGCAACTGCCGGTTTTGCAAATCATGATCCCGTTTCTGGCGGGGCCGCTGATCGTGCTGTTTGGCAG
>JALWOO010000062.1 GCA_027083485.1 Amylibacter sp.
GCCGGGGTTGCACCGGTTCAGGCCCGGTTTCAATCCGGTTAAAATCCAGCCCCTTATCCTGTTGAAACGGCTTGGGACGTTGCGACAGAATCAAAACCACGGCGATAAGCAGGTATACAAGCACCGAAATAGCGCCAAAACGTAAAAAAGTGATTAACCAATCCATGAAATTCATTCCTCTTTCAGTTCAAAAATGTCTTCAACAGGGGCTTCCAGCACCCGCGCCAATCGCAGGGCCAAAACGGTGCTGGGGATAAAAACGCTGTTTTCGATGGTGTTTATGGTCTTGCGCGACACGCCTGCCGCCTGTGCCAACTGGGCCTGCGTCATGCCCTTACGCTTGCGCAATGGATTGATATGGTTGACAAGTTCCATACCCTAGCCTCGCGCATCCAACCAGCAATAATACAGCAACGGCACGCCGCCGGTGAAGGTTCCCATGACAGCAAAGGCCTGTGCATGGGTCACCCAGCCCTGCCAAAGCGCCACGCCGAAAACCGGATAGAGCGCAACCGCCAGCCAATAGCCGAATTTCAGCGCTTTGCTCCATTCGGCGCGGGACAGCTCGTCAAAAACGAACTGCGTCACCTTGCGCCCGCCAATGGCCGAGGCCAGCATCAGGATAACCGCCCCTGCCATGCCAATAATTCCGGGCACAAAGGGATTGAGCCTCTCGGTCAGGCCGAACAACAAATAATACAGGCCATAAAAGACACAGACCGCCCCGATAGCCAAAAACACCAGCCGGCGAATGATAAGAAGTTTTTCGATTGTCATACGGCCCCCAATGTAACCCCTGAGTTACATTTAGAGGGCCGAAAAGGTAACGTCAAGGTTACATTTTTGCCCCGTCGCGAATGAGCTTCCAATTTATCGCATCCAGAAGGGCCTCAAAGCTGGCGTCAACGATATTGGCCGACACCCCGACCGTGGACCATTGCCGCCCCTGCCCGTCCGCGCTGTCGATGATGACCCGAGTCACCGCATCCGTGCCGCCCTGTGTGATCCTTACCTTGAAATCCACCAACCGCAGATCGTCGATAAACCGTTGATAAGGCCCGAGATCCTTGCTCAGCGCACGGAACAAAGCATTCACCGGCCCGCGGTCACAGCCGGTCTCGTCCATGCTTTCGGAAACAGAAAGCACCTTGTCTTTGCCGATTTTCACAACCACGACGGCCTCGGAAACCGACACCATTTTATCATAGCGGTTTTTGCGCCGCTCCACGATTACACGGTAGCGTTTGACCTCGAAAAAACGGGGCAACTGGCCTAAAATCCGGCGTGCCAGCAATTCAAAAGACGCCTGCGCCCCGTCAAAAGCATAGCCCTGATCCTCGCGCTGCTTCACCGCTTGCAGGATTTCCCCAAGGCGCGAATCATCTTTGGCAACCTCCAGCCCCGCATCCGCCAGCCGTTTGCGCAGGTTGGACAGGCCCGCCTGATTGGACATGGGGATATGCCGCATATTGCCCACGGTTTCCGGCACGATGTGTTCATAGGTGGTCGGGTCCTTCAGAATGGCACTGGCGTGCAATCCGGCCTTGTGGGTAAAGGCGGACGACCCCACATAGGCGGCGAATTTATTGGGCACCCGATTGAGGATATCATCCAGCATCCGGCTGATCCGGGTCAGTTGCGGCAGGTTTTCAAGGCTGACACCGGTTTCAAAACGCCCTGCAAAGGGTTGTTTCAACAGCAAAGTTGCAATCAACGTCACCATATTGGCATTGCCACAGCGTTCACCAAGCCCGTTCAGCGTGCCCTGTACCTGCCGCGCGCCGGCCTCAACCGCCGCCAGTGAATTGGCCACCGCATGTTCGGTATCGTTGTGGGTGTGAATACCGATATGATCCCCCGGTATCCCCGCCGCAATTACCGCGCGCGTGGCCTCTGCCACCTGCGCCGGCAAGGCCCCGCCGTTGGTGTCGCACAACACCACCCAGCGCGCGCCCGCATCATAGGCCGCCCGCGCACAGGCCAGCGCGTATTCCGGATTTGCCCCGTAGCCGTCAAAGAAATGTTCCGCATCATAAAGCGCCTCGCGCCCTGCCGCCACGATATGGGCGATGCTCTGGGCGATATTGGCAAGATTCTCCTCCAAAGTGATTCCCAATGCAGTTGTCACATGAAAATCATAAGATTTCCCTACCAGACACACAGCCGGCGTATTTGCGTTCATCACAGCGGCCAGACAT
>JALWOO010000063.1 GCA_027083485.1 Amylibacter sp.
GGGCGGGACTGGCTCTCGGCCACGATCATCACCTGCGTGCCGTCCTTGATCCCGTTCAACGCCAGCACCCGGCGAAAGGCGGCCAGCCATTTGCCTTCGACGATTTCCTGCATCATGTTCTGTTCCTTTCGGCAAAGGGATACCCTGCGCGCGCAAGCGCACGAAAGTTTTGCATATTCATTCAGAGGTTAGATGACTGCGCCCGCCAAAGGCGCAGTCCAAAGCGCTACTGGTTCAAAATACCGCCAATGGTTTCCATGACTTTCAGGTCATGTTCGATCTGTGCATTCGATGCCGCCGCATCTTTCCAATACACCGCCGCACCGGTCTGGGCCGCAACCTTTTGCGCCCGGTCGCTGGCCATGGTTTCCTTGGCAGAAGCCGCAATTTTCTCGCGCACATCGGCAGGCGTGTCCTTGTGAACAAACAACCCGTTCCACAGCGCCAGTTGCACATCCGGCGTTACTTCACCCACCGCCTGACTGTCAGGCACCAGCGGAATACGCTCGTCGGTCAGGGACACCAGAATTTTCACCTTGTCCAGACAGGGCAGGATCAACTGGATGGTGGTATTGCCCACATCCGCGTCGCCCGAGGCAAACGTATTGCAATCAATCGCATCAAAGGCGGCTTCAGAGGCATATTCAAACCCCAACTGTTTCGCCATGGCAAAAGTCACCTGCGTCGGGGTCAGTTCCGCCCCGAAATGCGCCAGCGCCACATCGTGGTCTTTGGCATAGGCTGCCAGTTCCGCCATGTTGTTATAAGGCGCGTCCTTGGAGGTGGCGATCACGAACGGATAGGTCACGAAAATGCCCACCGGCTCGAACGGGTTCGGGGCCAGCTCCGGAATACCGATTTGCGGCCCGACCAGCGGCACATCCAGCACAAACGACCCGATGGTATAGCCATCCGCCGGCGCACCGGCCACACCGATCGCCCCCGGGAACGGCCCGCCACCGCCGCCGGGTTTATTCACCACAGCCGCCGCCACACCGTATTTTTTCGAGAAATCTTCCGCCACCATGCGGGTCAGCACATCTTCCAGATCGCCCGGTGGAAAAGGCACAACAAAGCTGACCGGCTTTTCCGGATACTCGGCCAGCGCCGGAGCCGCAGCCCCCAGCGCCACAGCAGCAACTGTCAGTGTGCGAATTAACGTTTTCATAAGTGGTCTCCCCTAGAGTAAAAAACGAGTCGGCTTCTACGTCCAACTTTACTATACGGTTTAGTAAATGCTTTAAGGTTGAAATTTGTCAACCGAAAACTTTCATTTGCATGGATTCCGGTGCCGATCCGCAAACATCCCTTGCGCCAGCCCGCCTGTTGTGGCTGAAATACGCCCAACCGCCAGCAAAGGATCCGCCATGCCCGCCACAACCGCCCCCCTGAACGGAGTATCCCACGTCAAAGGCGACACCGGCCAGCCCCTGCTCCGCATCACCATTCCGCAAATGCTGGCCCAAACCGTAGCCCGCTGTGGCGATCGCGATGCACTGGTGCTGCCGGCAATCGGCAAAACCCTCAGCTATGCGGAATTCGCCGACGCCGTGGATCAGCTCGCCGCCGGCCTGCTGGCGCTGGGACTGGCCAAAGGCGACCGGCTCGGCATCTGGTCCCCCAACCGCGAAGAATGGCTGCTGACCCAGTTTGCCACCGCCCGCATCGGGCTTGTTCTGGTGAATATCAATCCGGCCTATCGATTGTCCGAACTGGAATATGCCCTGAACAAAGTCACCTGCAAGGCGCTGATCCTTACGGAACGGTTCAAATCCTCCGAATACCTGCAAATGATCCGCACGCTGGCCCCCGAACTGGAAACCGCCCCCAAAGGCGATTTGAACAGCACCCGCCTGCCCGCCCTGAAAATCGTCATCGCCATGACCGACACCCCGGGCAACGGGGTGTTTGCCTTTAGCGAAGTTCAGGCCCTTGGCACCCCTGCCCTGCGCCAGCGCCTTGATGCGATCACCGACAGCCTGCACCCCGATGACCCGATCAACATCCAGTTCACCTCCGGCACCACCGGTGCCCCCAAAGGCGCGACCCTGACCCATTACAACATCGCCAACAACGCCCGTTTTGTCACCGGCCGCATCAATTTCACCGAACAGGACCGCCTGTGCATTCCGGTGCCGCTGTACCATTGTTTCGGCATGGTCATGGGCACGCTTGGCTGTGTCGCCCAAGG
>JALWOO010000064.1 GCA_027083485.1 Amylibacter sp.
GCCGGATTCGCAGATCGGCCCGACGATATCCACAGGGGCGGTTTCAGTGCCCGGGGCCGGTTCCAGCACCGGCACGATATCGTGGTGGGCGTCATACATGGCAGGGCGCACCAGATCGTTCATGGCCGCATCGACAATCAGGAAATCGCGGCCTTCGCCCTGTTTGTGGAAAATCACACGGGACACCAGCAACCCCGCATTACCGGCAATCAGGCGGCCCGGTTCGATTTCGATTTCACAGCCCAGATCGCCAAGGGTTTCGCGCACCACCTGCCCGTAATCCATGGGCAGAGGCGGGGCCTCGTTGGAGCGTTCATAGGGAATGCCCAGGCCGCCGCCCAGATCAAGCCGCTTGATGGTGTGGCCATCGGCGCGCAATTGTCCGGTCAGCTCGCGGACCTTTTCAAAGGCATGCCGGTAGGGTTCCAGATCGGTCAGTTGCGAGCCGATATGCACATCAATGCCGATGATCTCCAGCGCCGGCAGTTTGGCGATTTCCGCGTAAACCGCGCGGGCCTTGGCAATCGGGATGCCGAATTTGTTTTCCGATTTTCCGGTGGCGATTTTGGCGTGGGTCTTGGCGTCCACATCCGGATTGACGCGCACGGTCACAGGGGCGGTTACTCCCATGTCGGAGGCGACCTTGTTCAGCAGATACATTTCCGGTTCGGATTCCAGATTAAACTGGCGAATGCCGCCTTTCAGCACCATTTCCATTTCTTCGCGGGTTTTGCCAACGCCGGAAAATACGATTTTATCGCCCGGTACGCCCGCGGCCTTGGCGCGCAGGTATTCCCCGCCTGATACCACATCCATGCCCGCGCCCTGATCGGCCAGCAGTTTCAGCACCGCCAGATTGGAATTGGCCTTCATCGCATAGCAGACCAGATGATCCATACCGGCCAAAGCTTCGTCAAATACACGGAAATGACGGGTCAGCGTGGCGCTGGAATAGACATAAAACGGGGTGCCGACGCTGGCGGCAATTTCGGTCAAAGCCACGTCTTCGGCGTGCAAAACGCCGTTGCGGTAAATGAAGTGATCCATGGATGTTCTACTTTATAGGGCGGGTTCGAAGGAACAGGTACAGCGGAAAGGCGCAGGATACGCCAACGGCAAAGATAGCGGGGATACAGATCAGCGCAACCCAGTAATCGCGCCGCACATAGACCTCGGCAAGGATCCAGACGGTCAGGGCTGTTGCGGTAATCACCATGTCCCAATAAAGCCCCGTTGCGGCGGCGTTGGTGGTCCATGCCGTGATCAGGTTGGAAACTGTCAGGGCATTATCCGCCGACCACACCAGAAAGTGACGCATCGGTTGAAAGGTGCCGACAATGGCAAGGCCCAGATAGATCAGGCGAAGGATGGACATAGCGGCTCCCGTCAGTGTGGCGTGTGTTTACACTATTTTACGGCCTATGAAAACTGGGATATGCGGGAAAGCGTGCCGGCAAACACAGGAGGCTGGTCTCTATAGACGCCGGAGGTCTTTATACTTGCAAATGCATGCAAAATTCCTTAGCCTTGTTATATCAGATCGGAGAGAACCCTTTTAGGCCTGCCACGTCTGGTTCTTTAACCGGCGGAGAAATTCGCCTAAGAGCAAGGCAGAACGCGCCAGCGGTGATCGGTGGGGCGGGCCTCGGTTGGAAAAGGGTAAGGTACATGAGCAAGCAACGCAAAACACCTCGGGGTATGGATGCCGCCAGCGTTAGCACAGGCGGGCTTGGCGAGATCGGTCTGGAGAATTTTGCCCCCTACCTGATGAACCGGATTATGGGGCGCTATAATGCCAACCTGCGCGAGGAAATGGCGGCTCTGGGGCTGACCACGCCCCAAATGCGGGCGCTGTCGGTGTTGTCGGCGAAGGATAATATTCTGATCCGGGAGCTGGCTGTTTATGCGGTGGTGGAGCAATCCACCCTGAGCCGCGCGCTGGATTCGCTGGCTGCAAGCGGTTTGATCAAGCGGAAAACGGATGAAAACGACAGCCGCGCCACGCGGGTTTCCCTGACCGATGCGGGGCGTGTGGCCTATGAACGGCTCTGGCCGCATATGGCTGCTTTTTATGATCAGATGTTTGACGGGGTCGATCCGCAGGAACAACGGGCTTTTGTTGGCACGTTGCAAACCTTGCTGGGCAATATCCGCAAGCACGACTTTTAAGGAATATTTGGTGGCGGAACGCTCTTTCAAGGCCGAAGTGGAACATTTGCGTCTGGGAGAGGGCGACCGTTTTACCGGAGAGGGTATTCTGGCCATTACCAAGGCGTTGCTGGAAAACGGCGTCGGCTATGTGGGCGGCTATCAGGGCGCACCGATCAGCCATCTGATGGATGTGCTGGCGGATGCGCAGGATTTGCTGGGCGAACTGGATGTGCGCTTTGAGGCCAATGCCTCCGAAGCCGCCGCCGCTGCCATGCTGGCGGCCAGCGTGCATTACCCGATTCGCGGGGCGGTGACCTTCAAGGGGTCTGTCGGGGTGAATGTGGCCTCGGATGCGCTGGCAAATCTGTCGTCCTCGGGGGTGACGGGCGGCGCGTTGATTATCGTGGGCGAGGATTACGGCGAGGGATCCTCTATCATGCAGGAGCGCAGCCACGCCTTTGCGATGAAATCCCAGTTCTGGATGCTGGACCCGCGCCCGAACCTGCCCTCTATCGTGCGGGCGGTGGGGCAGGGGTTCGAGTTGTCCGAAGCCTCCAACACGCCGGTGATGCTGATGGTGCGGATCCGGTCCTGCCATGTGACCGGCAGTTTTGACACCCGCGATAACAAGCGCCCGCCTTTGTCGGTGCGCGCGGCCCTGTCCGAACCCAAGCGCGATTTCAGCCGGGTTGTGCTGCCGCCGATGTCCTATCTGCATGAACAGGACAAGGTGAACACCCGCTGGCCAGCTGCCGAGAAATTTATCATGGACAACGGGTTGAACGAGTTTTTCGGCCCCGTTCAGGCCCCTGTGGGCATCGTCATGCAGGGCGGCATGTATAACGGCGTGATCCGCGCTTTGCAGCGGCTTGGGTTGGCGGATCAGGCGGGCAACAGCGATGTGCCGCTTTATGTGCTGAACGTGACCTATCCGCTGGTGCAGGAGGAATTCCTGCGGTTTTGTGCGGGCAAGGATGCGGTTCTGGTGGTGGAAGAAGGCCAGCCGGAGTTTATCGAACAAGGCCTGAGCACGATGCTCTATCGCCAAAAATCGCCGCTGCGCTTGCAGGGCAAGGATGTGCTGCCGCAAGCGGGGGAATACACAGGGCCGGTGATGCTGGACGGGGTGGTGGCCTTTTTGCGGCAAAACGCGCCCGACCTGCTGCCGGGCAAAATGCGCGCGCCCAACAATCCGCCCAATGAAGTGCCGGACCTGTCGAAAGCCGTGCCGATGCGCCCGCCCGGATTTTGCACCGGCTGCCCCGAGCGCCCGATCTTTGCCGCGATGAAGCTGGTGGAGCAAAAGCTCGGCAAGCATCAGATCACCGGCGATATCGGTTGCCATTTGTTTGCCAGCCTGCCGCCGTTTGAAATTGGCGGCTCGACCATGGGATACGGGCTTGGGCCGGCCTCGAATGCGGCCTTTGGCGGTGGCGGGGGGCGGCGCGCGGTTTCCTTTATCGGCGATGGCGGGTTCTGGCATAACGGGCTGTCCTCCTCGATTGGCAATATGGTTTACAACCGGTCGGACAGCGTGGCGATCATTGTGGACAATTACTATTCAGCGGCCACGGGCGGGCAGGATGTGTTGTCTTCGCGCGCCGCCAACCCGAGCAAATCCACCAATCACCCGATCGACAAGGCTCTGCGCGGGGTCGGGGTGGAATGGATCCGCCGGATTGACCGCACCTATGACGTGACCGCCATGCGCGACGTGATAGAGGAGGCGCTGAGCTGTGATTATGACGGCCCCAAGGTGATTGTGGCGTCTTCGGAATGTATGCTGAACCGGCAACGGCGCGAAAAGCCGCAGCGCGCGGCGATGATCGGGCAGGGCATTCAGGTCAGCGTGCCGCGCTTCGGGGTGGATGCGGATATTTGCACGGGGGATCACGCCTGTATGCGTTTGTCGGGCTGTCCGTCCTTGTCGCTGAAACGGCTGGATGATCCGCTGCGCGATGATCCGGTGGCCCATATCGACCAAACCTGCGTTGGCTGTGGCAACTGCGGTGAGGTCGCCGATGCGGCGATCCTGTGCCCGTCGTTTTATCGGGCCGAAGTGGTGCATAATCCGGGGCGCATGGCGCGCTGGTGGGGGGCTGTGAGCGCGCGGATTACCGGCTGGCTACAGGCGCGGCGCGCGCGTGGGCGGCTGGTGTTTGACGGGGTGAATGATGTCTGAACAAATCATCAAGCTGGCGATTATGGCCGTGGGCGGGCAGGGCGGCGGTGTGCTGACCAACTGGATCGATTCCATGGCGCGGTCGGCGGGCTATGCCTGTCAGGCAACCTCGGTTGCGGGGGTGGCGCAGCGCACGGGGGCGACGATTTACTACCTTGAAATGGCGCAGGATCCGGCGGTGTTTTCGCTGGCTCCGGCGGCGGGGGACGTGGATATCGTGATTGCCGCCGAGTTGATGGAAGCAGGGCGCGCGGTGATGCGGGGCTTTGTGACGCCGGATCGCACAACGTTGATTGCCTCGAGCCATCGGGCGCTGGCGGTGTCGGAAAAGACCGTGCCCGGGGATGGAACCGCCAAATCGGCCGAAGTCCGCGCCGGTGCGGAACTGGCGGCGAAAAAGCTGGTGTTGGCAGATTTTGAACGGCTGGCGCGGCAAAACGGGTCGGTGATTTCCGCCAGCCTGTTCGGGGCCTTGGCCGGAGCCGGTTGCCTGCCGTTTGCGCGCGCGGATTTTGAGCAGGCAATCCGTGACGGTGGCAAAGGAGTGGAGCCAAGCCTGCGGGCCTTTGCGGCGGCCTATGATGTGGCGCAAGGCGGGGAGCCGGTGCAGGCCGCCACGCCGCGCAGGGCGGCACCGGCCGCGCCAACGGGACCGGCAAAGCTGCTGCAGGAATGGGGTGCGCTGGAAGGCGCTGTGGACGACTTGCCCCAACAGGTACAGGACATGGCCCGCGCCGGTCTGCGCAAGGTGGTGGATTTTCAGGATGTCGCCTATGGCCGTCTGTATCTGGATCAGCTGGACAGGGTTCTGGCCCGTGACACGGCGGCGCGCGGGTATGTGCTGAGCTGTGAAGCCGCGAAATACATCGCAAATGCCATGGCCTATGATGATATTATCAAGGTGGCCGATCTGAAAACCCGTGCCACCCGCTGGCAGCGGATCAATCAGGAGATGGGGTTGAAGGCGGATCAGGAAATCCTGCTGACAGAATATTTTCACCCCCGAGCAGAGGAGGTGTTCGGATTGCTGCCGGCCGGTTTGGGGGCGCGGCTGGAACAAAACCCGCGTTGGCAGCATCGGTTGAAATGCCGGTTTGCCAAAGGCCGGCGGCTGCGCAGTAACCGTTTGGCCGGATTTCTGATGCTCTACCTGTTGGGCGGGCGTCGCAAATGGCGGCTGAAGACGCTGCGCCATGCGCGCGAGCAGGAACACATGGATTCATGGTTGAAGGCGGCTTTGACCATTGTGGATGCGGATTATGATCTGGCGGTGGAATTGATCCGGTGTCGGCGTTTGATCAAGGGCTATTCGGATACCCATGGGCGGGGGCTGTCAAAATTCGATCAGGTCACCGGCGCGGTCGGTATGCTGTGCGGGCGTCAGGATGCGGCCGACTGGATCCGCCGCCTCAGGGAGGCCGCCTTGCAGGATGAGGCCGGAGAGGCGCTCAAGGGGGCGCTGGCAACTGTGCGCAGCTTTGCCTGAAATCGGCAATAAACTGTAAACCTGTTGGATTTTCAGGGCTTCGCGTTTTCTTTTTGGTGATTTCTGGTGTTAACTCCACCTGTTCACGGATTTCATCGCGAGGCCCCATGCATATTTCGATTTCCAACCGGCAACGAGCGGTCCTTGTGGGGGTGCTGATTCTTCTGGCCTACAGTATGTTGACCTATACGATTACCGGAAATGCTCTGTTGGGTGTGCTGACGGATATCCTGAGCGGGCTGGCGGTGATCGGAATTCCGGTTTTGCTGTATCCGCTGTTTAACGGGACCGGAAACAAAGGTCTGACCCTGATCTATTTCGCCGCCCGCTTTATCGAAGGCATGTTGATGATTGTCGGCGGGATTTTCATCCTCAGCCCGTCACTCGAACCCTATCGAAACAGTATTTATGAACATATCCACATCTACTTTTTCCTTGCGGGGGCGGTGTTCTTTTACATTCTCTTGCATCGGACCTTGCTGGTGCCGCGATTCATTGCGGTTTGGGGGGTGATCGGTGCCGCCGGGTTGGCGGGGCTTACGGTCCTGAATATGGCAGGATTTAGCGCCCCGATTCTGGGGGTGCTTATTTTGCCGATGGTTTTGAACGAGCTGTTTCTGGCGATCTGGCTGATGGTGAAGGGGTTTCGCGAACCGGCATGAATAATGGCAATGCCCGAAAACAAACAAAGCCACCCGAAGGTGGCTTAAGCTTGACCAATTGGAGCGGGCGAAGAGATTCGAACTCTCGACCCTAACCTTGGCAAGGTTATGCTCTACCCCTGAGCTACGCCCGCGTCCGTTTGGTGAGGATGCTTATACTTACCACAAGAATTGCTGCAAGCGAAAAATTGCGGTCTTTGTGAATTTATTCCGGCAAGGCCTCTGGCTGCGGGGTTGTGTCATGGATGGCGTGTTGGAACTCTTCGGAATGGGCGACAACGACGTTATCCATCAGCAGCACCACCCCATAGGCCGCCGGTTCTGCAACCGACATGGATTCGTCCCCGTCACGCAGAATCAGCGGGGTTTGGTGGCAGGTGCTTTTGAACATGGAAAACCCTTGCCCGTTGGCCGAACCGGAAATGGTGCGATGCACATGGCCGCTGAAAATATGGGTGGGTGTCGGGTGCTGTGCCAGCAGGGCCAATAGCTCCGCCCCGTTTTTCAGCGGAATTTTATCCATGGCACGAATCCCGGTGGCAAAGGCCGGATGGTGGCTGAAAATATTGATGCGCTGCGCGCCTGATTCGGCCAGAACCTGTTTCAGCCAGTTCATCCGTGCCGGACATAAAAAACCCACATGGTAATCATTGCGAAACGGCGGCCCGTCCAGCGTGTCGAGCATGATCAACCGGTCCTGTCCCAGATCGACCACCGATTGCAGATGGCCTTGGCCGGTGCGCGGCAGACCGGAAAACACCGCCATGATGTTATCGCGGTTGTCGTGATTCCCCGGAATAAGAGACCAGGGCAGCGGGCAGTCGGCCAGCACCTCCTGAACACGGTAGTATTCGGCTTGTTTGCCTGAATTGGTCAGATCACCCAGCAAAACAACGTGATCGGCTTCCGGATAAGAGGCAATGGCATGACTCATGGCCTGCTGAAACCGGGCAAAAGGATCAAGGCCAATAATGGTTTCGCCTTGGCTGCGCATGTGGATATCGGAAAAAACCAGAACCTGTTTCATTGTGTGCCCTTGCAGATGGATATATCAATCCAGTCGCGCAAAGACCGTGAAAATTCTTGTCAGAAACGCCATGAAACAATGACTAAATGTCGTTATTGTATTTTTCCGCTAGCCACCCGCCCGCAATTGTCTTGGCGGCAATGGTGCCGCCAAGACAGTGTTCAGGCCATGCCTATTCTAATTCGATCAACAGATCCTTGGCGTCCACCTGTGATCCGGCGGGCGCATGCACTGCTTTTATGGTGGCGTCTTTTTCGGCGTGAATGCCGGTTTCCATTTTCATCGCTTCGATGGTCAACAGCAGATCACCGGATTTGACCTTTTGCCCCGCCGCCACCACGACCGAGGAAATCACGCCGGGCATAGGCGCGCCAATGTGGTTGTCGTTGCCCGGTTCGGCTTTGGGGCGTTTTGCGCCGGTGGCTGCGATTTTGCGGTTGGTGACGCGGATGGTGCGCGGCTGGCCGTTCAGCTCAAAGAACACGCGGGCTTCGCCGTTTTCATCGGTGTCGCCCACCGCTTGCAAGCGGATTTCAAGGCGTTTGCCCGGGTCGATTTCGGCAGAGATTTCCTCGCCCGGGGCCATGCCATAGAAAAACGTGTGCGTGGGCAGGGTGCGCACCGGCCCATAGGTGCGGTGGCGGCCCATGTAATCCAGAAACACCTTGGGATACATCAGATAGCCGTTCAGGTCTTCGTCATCGACGGTGAACCCTTCCAGTTGCGCGGACAGATCGGCGCGGGTGGCTTCTATATCCACCGGTGGCATATGGGCACCGGGGCGGGTGGTGGCGGGGGTGTCACCCTTGAGCACCTTGGCCTGAAACGCTGGCGGGAAGCCACCCGGAGGCTGGCCCAGATTGCCGCGCATCATGTCGATTACCGAATCGGGAAAGGCGACCTCTATTTTCGGGTCTTCGACCTGTTCGCGGGTCAGGTTTTGGGTGACCATCATCAGGGCCAGGTCGCCGACCACCTTGGAGGAGGGCGTCACCTTGACGATATCGCCGAACATCTGGTTCACATCCGCATAGGTCTGGGCGACCTCGTGCCAGCGGTCCTCAAGCCCCATGGAGCGGGCCTGCGCCTTGAGGTTGGTAAACTGGCCACCGGGCATTTCGTGCAGATAGACTTCGGAGGCCGGCGAGGAAATGCCGCTTTCAAAGGCGGTATATTGGGCGCGCACCCCTTCCCAGTAGCCGGAGATTTCGCGCACGGCCTTGATATCAATGCCGGTGTCGCGGTCCGTGTGGGCCAGCGCCTCGACCACAGAGCCAAGGCAGGGCTGCGATGTGCCGCCGGAAAAGGCATCCATGGCCACATCC
>JALWOO010000065.1 GCA_027083485.1 Amylibacter sp.
GCATGCGTTGGGGATGGGCGATATTGCGGAACCGGTGGTCGCTGATGATGGCGAAAACCGCCGCATCAACCAACCCATTCGCGATATCGCGGCGCAATTGCAACAGGTTTTGAACCGTGCCATGCCCCCCGATGCCCCGATTGCGTATGCGGACATCCGGCAAAGCCTGCTGCAATAGCGCCGCATAGGTTTCCTCATCCGCAAGGCCGGTGCCATAGGTAAAGGAACAGCCGTAAATCCCCACCTGCGGCCCCGCCGCCGGACGCGCCGGCGTATAGCGCCAGCCATCCACCCCGATATGTTGCAGCACGCCTTTGCGAAACCCCACCCGCACGGCATATTCCGGCGTTAACGACCAGCCAAGCACCGGATCGGGCCGAAACAGCAACCTCGGGGCGGAAACGATGTTTGCGGGCTGTGTTGTCATCTGTGGTCTTTCCGGATGGCACTGCCTTTGGGCTGGCCGATAGTTTCAATGGTATTTTGCAAGGCTCGGGCTTTGTCCAGATCCGCTTGGGGAAAAACCGACAGATCATGCGCGGCGCTGCGCCCTATGGTCGAGGGGCGCACAAGGCCTGCCGGCAGGGGCTGCTCCCCGCCTTCGCCAAGAAAGTGCTGAATTCGTTGCCAGTGTTGTTCGGGGCGGGCGCAGAAATCCTCGTAATCAACAGCCAGAAAACGCCCCGCCATATGCCTTTGCCCATAATCAAGCGCCGCCTGATTGGCCGCAGCCCAATAGCGCAGCTGGTGCAAAGGCAGCGGGGTTTCCTCCCCCTGCGCAAGGCCGAACAAATAAGCCCAATGGCGCGCCTGCCATGTGTTGTTGCTAAAGGCCATATCCAATCCGTTACGCACCACATGGATATACCGGAAGCCCGAAATATGCCGGTCCAGATCGGGCAGGAAAATATGGGTGTTGGGTTCTTTCCACCCCCAAGGCTGACCGGCCACATCCACCGATACCGTACTGGCGATCAAACTGTCCACATGGGCTGCCTGTGGCCCGCATTGCCACGTCCCAAACGGGGGCAAATCCGCACGCAACCGTGCAAGCAAACCCTGTTCGGAAGGCGTCACCCCCGCCGCAAGCCCTTTGGTCATGGCGCGAAGGAATAAATCAATCGAGAGCCGCACATCCGCAGGATCAAACCTCTGCGGATTGGCAGGCGCACACCATTGCGCCCGCTTGAAAAGCACCGCAAACCACAGATTATCCAGTGACGGATTCAGGCAATCCCCCATACGAACACCGGCCGCCTGCAAAAGAGCGGCAAAAACCCGCGTCCCGCTGCCGCCAAGCCCGCCAATTGCAATCGGTGCTGAATTCATCCCTTGAGGGACCATTGCTCAGGATCACAAAGAATGACGCCCCCAAAATCCGGCAAAACAAATCGCCCAAATGGAAAAGATACAGAGGGGAAAGAAACGGAAAACATTGCTTACTCTTTGTGACTGGGTGAAGGGTAGCAATCAAGACAGAGCCTGACAAGGTATTTTCACCCACCAAAGCAACTTATAAGTTAGCTGGCAATTTCAAGCCATTGCCCAATGCGCAAAATTCACACTCTGATTATCAGGTATTATTGGTAGTGTATTATTGTAAATCTTCGGACATATTCGCATATATTTTTCATATATAATGATATTTTTTCTTAAGCTCTTGTTTTCAGTTTCGAAGATCGGTATCTCTAAATCCCGCTTAAATAGTAAGGTGCGTGTACAAATGAGCTCTCCGGCAGTTGCAATTCTGGGCATGCATCGCAGTGGTACAAGCTGCCTTGCCGGAAGTCTGGAAGAAGCGGGGCTTGTCCTTGGGCAAGTGGACCGCCTCCCCCACACGAACCCCAAAGGTAATCGCGAAAACAAGCAGGTTATGGACCTGAACAATGCAGTTCTGGCAGCGAATGGGGCCACTTGGAACACCCCGCCCGTTGCCCCCTGTGAGTGGTGCACAGAACACATCGACTGGCGCGACCGGTTGATTGCGGAGTATCCGACGGATCGGCTCTGGGGGTTCAAAGACCCCCGGACACTTTTACTGCTGGATGGCTGGTTGCAAGGGCTGCCAAATGTGCGGCTAGTCGGGAGCTTTAGACATCCACTTGCTGTAGCAAGCTCCTTGCAGACCCGCAACGGGTTTGCCATTGACAGAAGTGTCGGCATTTGGACACGATACAATCG
>JALWOO010000066.1 GCA_027083485.1 Amylibacter sp.
GAAAAGCTCAATGATCCGATTGCCCGTCAACGCAAAGTACTGGCCGATATGGGCGCGAGCGAGGATGAACTCGACGCCATCCACCAGACCGCGCAAACCGAAATGATCGAGGTTCTGGCCAAGGCCAGCGCCACACCGTTTCCCGATGACAACACCGCGTTTCTGGATGTTCAGGACACCGGCAGCCCGGCTGTGGAGGCCTTCTGATGGTAAAAATGACCTATGTAGAAGCCAGCCGCGAGGCGGTACGTGAAATGATGCACGCGGACAAAACCGTCTGGTGTGTGGGCGAGGATCTGGGGCGTGGTTCCGTATTTGGCCAGTACCTCGGCCTGCAAGAGGAATTCGGCCCCGACCGCGTGGCCGACACGCCGATTTCAGAGGCGGCGATTATGGGGTCAGCCTTTGGTGCGGCCATGGTCGGCACGCGGCCCATCGTGGAAATGCGGTTTTCCGATTTCGCGCTTTGTGCCACAGACGAGCTGGTCAACCAGATCGCCAAGGCCCGTTTCATGTTCGGCGGCCAGTCCCGCGCGCCGATGGTTATTCGCAAGCCGATCGGGTTGTGGCGCTCCTCTGCCGCGCAGCATTCGCAATCGCTGGAGAGCTGGTATGTGCATATTCCGGGGCTGGTGGTGGTTTGTCCGGCCACCCCGCAGGATAATTATTCGATGATGAAAGCTGCGATCAAATGCGATGATCCGGTGGTTTATCTGGAACATAAAAACATCTGGCAAATGGAAGGCGAGGTCGACAAAAGCCTTGAGGTGACCCTTGGTTCCGCCGCTATTCGCCGTTCTGGCGATGACGTGACCTTGGTTAGCTGGTCAGACACCGCCAACAAATGCACCAAAGTGGCCGACAAACTGGCCGCACAGGGGGTTAGCGCCGAAGTCATCGACCTGCGCAGCCTCTGGCCATGGGACAAGCAAGCCGTTCTGGCCAGCGTGCGCAAGACGGGACGCCTTGTGGTGGCGCATGAATCCGTTGCCGTTGGCGGTTTCGGGGCCGAGGTCGTGGCCACGGTTGCCGAACAGGCAGGCGATGCCTTGCGCGGGCCTCTGCGCCGGTTGGGCGCGCCACGATCCCTTGTCGCCTATGCGCCTAACCTCGAAGATCAGGTGCGCGTCACCGAAGATATGATTGAACAAGCAGCACTCGAAACACTGGGGAAATCCGCAACATGAGCAATAATGAAATGACCGGCGGCGAAGCCATTGCCCGTATGTTGCAGGCCTTTGGTGCCGGCCCGATGTTTGGCATGGGCGGGTTTCAACTGCTGCCGTTTTACGATGCGGCGCGGCGTTTGGGGCTGCAACACAACCTGATCAACGACGAACGCTGCGCGGTGTTTGCCGCCGATGCCTATGCCAAAGTGTCCAACCGTGTCGGGCTGGTGGATGCCACGCTCGGGCCGGGGGCGACCAATCTGGTGACCGGTCTGGTCGAGGCGCTGAACGCCGGTTCGCCGATTGTAGCGATTATTGGCGATGCCAACCGCGACCACGCGGGCAAGAACATGACACAGGAAACCGATCAGGTGTCGATCCTGCGCCCTGCCTGCAAGGAATTGCTGCGGGTGGAAACCGTGGCGCGGATACCGGAAATCATCGCGCGGGCTTTTTGTGTGGCCACATCGGGCCGCCCCGGTCCGGTGGTGGTATCGGTGCCAGAAGACGTAGCCCATGGCATCCATGATTTCGATATGGCGGAATTCAGGGCCGATCCGGCCCACACCGCCATTCCGGCCCTGCGCTGCCGCCCCGATATGGACGGTGTGGCCAAGGCTGCCGAAATGCTGACCAAGGCCAAACGGCCGATGCTGTTGGTGGGCGGCGGGATACACCTGTCCGGCGCGCAGGCAGAGGTCACGGCGCTGGCGGAAACCTTTGGCATTCCGGTAGCCCACACCTTGACCGGCAAAGGCGCGATTGCCTGTAATAGCCCGCTGAGCGCAGGGCTGTTCGGGCGTTATGACCGGATTGCAAATGATCTGATTGCCGCCAGCGATTGCCTGTTGGTGGTGGGCTGCAAGCTCGGCGAAATTGCCACCAAACGCTATTCGATTCCGGCGGCAGGGGCGCGGGTGATCCATCTGGATTCCGTGGCCGAGGAAATGGGGCGGACCTATACGCCAACACTGAAGCTCTGGGGTGATGCCAAGGCGGGCCTGTCCGATAT
>JALWOO010000067.1 GCA_027083485.1 Amylibacter sp.
CCATTGATGCCATCGAACATCTGGTGGCGCAGGGCTTCGGGGTGTCGGTGGTGCCCCAACGGCTGATGGCCGCACCGCTGGAGGAAACATTGCAAAGCTATGCGCTGTCGCAGCCCGCACCGGTGCGCCGGATGATGCTGGCGACACCGCGTCATTGCCGCCGCCAAACCCTGAGGGAATGCCTGTCCAATATCGCTGCCGGATAAAAAGGCGTTGCAAAACGGTATACTTTGGTATACCGACTTCCCCAACGCTCCAAAATGGGCTAGACAGCCCCGAACGCGAATCTTGAACAGAGGTACCACATGACCAAGATCAAAGTAGAAAACCCGGTCGTCGAGCTGGACGGCGATGAAATGACCCGCATCATCTGGCAGTTCATCAAAGAAAAGCTGATCCTGCCCTATCTGGATATCGACCTGAAATACTATGATCTCGGGATTGAAGAGCGCGACCGCACAGACGATCAGGTCACTGTGGACGCAGCCTATGCGATCAAGAAATATGGCGTTGGCGTTAAATGTGCGACCATCACACCGGATGAGCAGCGGGTCGAGGAATTCGGCCTGAAACGCATGTATCGTTCGCCAAACGGCACCATCCGCAACATTCTGGGCGGGGTTATTTTCCGCGAGCCGATCATCTGTTCTAATGTGCCGCGCCTTGTGCCGGGCTGGACCCAGCCGATTGTCGTCGGGCGTCACGCCTTTGGCGATCAGTACAAAGCAACCGATTTCCGCTATCCTGGCAAAGGCAAGCTGACCATCAAATTCGTTGGTGAAGACGGCGAAGTGATCGAACATGAACTTTATGACGCGCCTTCTGCCGGTGTGGCCATGGGCATGTATAACCTTGACGATTCGATCCGCGATTTTGCCCGCGCCTCGCTGAATTATGGCCTGAACCGTGGCTGGCCTGTGTATCTGTCCACCAAAAACACCATTCTGAAAGCCTATGACGGCCGTTTCAAAGACCTGTTTCAGGAAATCTTTGACGCGGAATTCGCCGAGCAGTTCGAAGCCAAGGGCATCACCTATGAACACCGTCTGATCGACGACATGGTGGCCTGTGCGATGAAATGGAACGGCGGTTTTGTCTGGGCCTGTAAAAACTATGACGGCGATGTGCAGTCCGATACGGTGGCGCAGGGTTATGGCTCGCTGGGTCTGATGACCAGCCAGCTGATGACGCCGGACGGCAAAATCGTCGAGGCCGAAGCCGCCCATGGCACCGTGACCCGCCATTACCGACAGCATCAGGCGGGCAAGGAAACCTCGACCAACTCGATTGCCTCGATCTTTGCCTGGACCGGCGGCTTGAAGCACCGCGCCAAGCTGGACGACAATGCGGCACTGTTGAAATTCGCCGAAACGCTGGAAAAAGTGATTGTGGATACGGTTGAATCCGGCCACATGACCAAGGATCTGGCGCTTCTGGTTGGACCGGATCAGGGCTGGCTGTCGACCATGGGCTTCCTTGAGAAAATCGACGAAAACCTGAACAAAGCCCTGGCTGGCTAATTGTTTCAGGAACTGACAGGGGGCGGCTTGTGGCTGCCCCTTTGCCGTGTTTGCCGGCTTGACTTTCGCCTTTATGACCGCAAAACCTGCTGAAAAGGAGTTCGATATGATTAGTCTCAACCTGATGAACGGCAAAGAAATGCTGGTTGGCGTAAACCACATCCAAGCGGTGATTACCGGCGGATCCGGCGATGGATCGCAAATTATTCTGGGTGGATCTCTCACCTATGAAGTGCGCCAGAACCTGCAGGAAATCAAAGACCTTATTGCTGCGCTGGACGCATAATCCCTCGAAAGGAACCCCATGTCCCACAGATTACACCTCGTTTTTGGCGGAGAGCTGGAAAGCCCTGACGCGTTGACCTTTCGTGATGTGGAGGCGCTGGACATTGTCGGGATCTATCCGAGCTATGAAAAAGCCTATAACGCATGGAAAGCGGCGGCACAGGCATCTGTGGATAATGCGCATATGCGGTATTTCATTGCCCATCTGCATCGCCTGATGGACGAAAAACGCGGTGAAGCAGAGGCAGCGGCGCTTCGTCAATAAAGCGAAAGTACAATTGCGAAACCGCGCGTCAGGGGGTATCACCGGAACAGAACTTTTTCGGGAAAACCACCATGAACCATCTTACCGTTGTTGACCATCCGCTGATAC
>JALWOO010000068.1 GCA_027083485.1 Amylibacter sp.
TCTCGGTGTACCCAGGCCCGTATAATTCCACCTCTGGCCAGGTTCCTTCGCGGTTCAGCGACGCGGTTGGGCGGTCAAAATCAAACGGCACCGAATTCAAACGGCCCGTAAAAATCGTGTCCGTATCGAAAAAGACAAAGGGTTCCTTGTCCGGCAGCGCGGTCAGGCCGATGATTTTATTGCCATTGGGATAGCTGGACCCGAAAACCCCGTTGTGGAACGGCACGATTTCCGCGCCCATATCCAGCAGGAGCTTGCGCACTTCCGGATCATTGATGCGCGGATCATGGTCCCAGCGCTCCCCCGGTTGCGGCTCTCCCAAAATCAGCCGCCCCTTGAAAGTCGGGTTCTTGGCGCGGAAGGTGGCCACGAAACTGATCGCTTCGAATTGCAGGCGCCCGCCTTGCACAATCGCAAATACGTTAAAGTCGCTCGCCATGGTTCCCGCCCGTTATCTTTGTTTTCGCCAATATAGACAGGATGCATGAAAAATGGAATGCTTTGCACCGCGCTAGGCGTGATTTTGATGCGGGCCGGTGCGGGTCAGGTTAGCCCGTCAGCGCACGAAAACCTGTACCTTGGCCAGTTCTGTCAGAGGAATGCCCAAAACCTGCATGGCGGCCAAGGACAGCTGCGATCCGGCCGTGTTTTCACCTTGCAACGGCAAGAGCAACACATTGGCCGCAGTTCCGGTTTTGTCGTAATAGACCCGCCCCTTTACTTCGGTTGTCACCAAGGGCGTTCGCAACCATAGCCCGTCACGATCCAAAAGGCCAAGCGCCACAATGGTTTTGCCCAGATCCTGCTCCGGCCGCGCCACAGGCACCGGCTTCGTAACAGCCCCCGCCGC
The DNA here is from genome assembly GCA_027083485.1 of Amylibacter sp. GTDB lineage: Bacteria > Pseudomonadota > Alphaproteobacteria > Rhodobacterales > Rhodobacteraceae > Amylibacter. The sequence goes on from JALWOO010000068.1 coordinate 851, forward strand.
CCTGTCCGCAGGCCGCAGCCTGGGCCGTATCACCGTTTCATCCGGTTGCACCGCAACAACAGGCGGCTGCTCTGGCGTTTCGGGCCGCTTGAACAGCCCCTCACCCCCGCCACAGCCAAAAAGTAACAGGCCTGCGAAAACCACCCGAATAACCCCACCTTGCACCACACGATTCCCCTGCTAAAGCGCCCTTTGCCAGAGCTTAGGCGCTTTGTCCTTGCCTGCCAAGGCGTTGCCACCTACATATTGGCCATGACTGATGCACCTCGCCTGATCGACCCCTATGCCCGCGCAATCACCTATTTGCGCGTTTCCGTCACCGACCGCTGTGATTTCCGTTGCCGCTACTGCATGTCGGAAAACATGACCTTTTTGCCGAAAAAGGAATTGCTCAGCCTTGAGGAACTGGATCGCCTGTGCAGCGCATTCGTCAGTCAAGGCGTTGAAAAACTGCGCATTACCGGCGGTGAACCCCTTGTCCGGCGCGGCATTATGGGCTTTTTCAACGCCATGTCGCGGCATCTGGAAAGCGGTGCCTTGCGGGAACTGACCCTGACCACAAACGGCTCGCAACTGAGCAAATATGCCGCCGATCTGTATGCGGCCGGTATGCGGCGGGTGAATATTTCGCTCGATACGCTGGACGAGGCAAAATTTGCCCATATCACCCGCTGGGGTCGTCTGGCACAGGTGCTTGAGGGGATCGACGCGGCACAAAATGCCGGACTGCGCGTCAAAATCAATGTGGTTGCGGTCAAAGACACCAACGAGGACGAGCTGGAAAAAATCGTGAACTGGTGTGCCGAGCGCGATATGGATTTGACCTTTATCGAAGTCATGCCCATGGGCGATATGGGCGATCTGGACCGCACGGACCAATACTGGGCGCTGGAAGATTTGCGCGACCGTCTGGCAGAGAGCTTCACCCTGACCGATCTGCCCGACAACACCGGTGGCCCCGCCCGCTATGTGCGGCTGGAGGAAACCGGCCAGAAAGTCGGCTTTATCACGCCCCTGTCCCATAATTTCTGCGAAAGCTGCAATCGCGTGCGTTTGACCTGTACAGGGCAGCTTTATCAATGCCTTGGCCAAGAGGACGAGGCCGATCTACGCAAGGTTCTGCGCGATAATCCCGATGATGACACGCCCCTGATTGCCGCCATCCACAGCGCGATTGCCCGCAAGCCCAAGGGCCATGATTTCGATTACTCCCGTCAGGAAACCAGCGGTGCCATGGCCCGCCACATGAGCCATACCGGCGGCTAGGGCGTAGACTCAGAAACCAGCCTCTGTCATCGGTTCAAACTGCACATGGCTTACCTTTGCCGTGCCGAAAACACCCGGTTTGGTCATTCCCGCCCAGGCAGAAATAGACCGGTCCGCCGCCCAGATATTGGTAAAAATCCGCCCCGGAATTTGCGGGATTTCGTTCGGGTCCGCAGTCAGTTCCCAAATCAATTCGTCCTCTACATACCAGCGCACAAAATCCGGCCCCCATTCAAACCCGTAACGGCCCGGCTTTTCCGCCGCATCAAACCCCAGATCAACAAAGCGGTTCCACATCCGCCCGTCTACGAATACCGCCAGATGGATTTTTCGGGTGTCCTTGCCCAGAAATTCGATATCTATTTCATCATGGCGCGTGCCATAACCCGCGCCGGTATAGGTGAAAAACCCGGTCACAATCCCTGCTCCGCGCGCCGGTTGGATCACCACTTCATAGCGGCCAAATCCCGTGGGTTTCCGGCGGCGCACCGAGGCACCGGCAAAGCGGTTGGCATGGCCTTTTTGCGGGCGCAGCACCAATGACAACCCCCGATTCACCCGCGCCAGTTTTTCCCGCCAATCTGTATCAAACTTCGGATGCGAAAAATCGTAATCCGCCACCACCCATTTGCGCCGGTCCAGTTGTAAAAACGGCTCTTTGAATGCCTGCGCCATGCACACCTGTCCTGCCGCCAGCCCGACGGCAATTATTCCGATAAACCGCATCGGATTATCCTTAAATTTGTGTCAAGATTGATCCAAATTTAAGGTAAAGCAATTATTAACAAACAACGAGGCCCGATCCACAGCTTGGTTAACCAGAGGGAAAACACGATGCAGCCACACCAAACCCGTTTCAGCCTGTCCACCCGTGGTCAGGGGCTTTACGAATTTACAGATCAGGTAAAAACCTTTGTCAGGGACCAACCCCGCCGGGATGGCTTGCTGACGCTTTTCGTGCAACACACCTCTTGTTCTTTGCTCGTTCAGGAAAATGCCGACCCGGAAGTGCAAACCGATTTGCGCAATTTCTTTGCCCGTCTGGTGCCCCCTACAACGGATCCGAAAATGGCCTATTTAACCCATACCTATGAAGGACCGGACGATATGCCCGCCCATATCAAGGCGGCCCTCACTGCAAGCTCTATCACTATTCCGATAATTGATGCCAGATTATGCCTTGGTACATGGCAAGGTATTTACCTTTTCGAACATAGAGACCATCCACACCACCGAAATATCATAGCGCATGTTTCCACCTGATTGATTTGCGCAAAACCTGCCAAATGGCACATCATCTATGGAAAGACTTTTTCCTCTACCCAAAGTGTTGTCTTGCCTCTATAGTTATCCACAAGTACAAAAAGCAGGCTTTGAGGTATCAAAATGAGATGTCCGTTTTGCGGCAATACTGAAACACAGGTCAAAGACAGCCGCCCCGCCGAGGACCATGTCGCCATTCGGCGGCGCCGTTTTTGCCCGTCCTGCGGAGGGCGTTTCACCACCTACGAACGCGTGCAACTGCGCGATTTGGTGGTTGTCAAAAAGAACAACCGGCGCGAAGATTTCGACCGCGACAAGATGGAGCGCTCCATTCGCATCGCCTTGCAGAAACGCCCGCTCGATCCTGAACGCATCGACCAGATGATTTCCGGCATCGTACGCCGGCTCGAGAGCATGGGCGAAAGCGACATTCAGTCCGACAAAATCGGTGAAATCGTCATGGACGCCCTCGCCCGCATCGACACGGTCGCCTATGTGCGTTTTGCCTCGGTTTACAAAAACTTTCAGGCCGCAGATGATTTCGAGGATTTCGTCCACGAATTGCGCCCGCCCAAATCAGACGACGAATAAATGGATCGCCGCTGGATGGCTCTGGCCCTGTCTTTGGGCCAGCGGGGATTGGGCACCGTCTGGCCCAATCCATCGGTCGGTTGCGTTCTTGTCAAAGACGGCCATGTCATCGGGCGCGGCCACACCCAGCCCGGCGGCCGCCCCCATGGCGAGGCCATGGCCTTGCGACAAGCCGGCGATCGGGCACGTGGGGCCACGGCCTATGTAACGCTTGAACCCTGCGCCCACACCGGCAAATCCCCTCCCTGTGCCTTGGCCCTCATTCAGGCCGGAGTCGCCCGTGTGGTCAGCGCTCTTGAAGACCCCGACCCGCGTGTTGCGGGCAAAGGCCATGCCATGCTGCGCGCGGCCGGAATTGAGGTCACAAACGGTGTTCTGGCCGATCAGGCCCGCGATACCCACATCGGGTTTTTGACCCGTATCACCGAAAACCGCCCCGCAATCACCCTGAAACTGGCCGCGAGCCTTGACGGGCGCATCGCCACGCGCACCGGTGACAGCCGCTGGATCACCGGACCGGCAGCGCGCCGGTTCACCCATCTGCTGCGCGCCAGCCATGATGCGATTATGATCGGCTCCGGCACTGCGCTGGCCGATGATCCGGACCTGTCGGTGCGCGACCTCGGCCTTGCGGCGCGCTCGCCCGTGCGCGTGGTGCTGGATAGCCGCCTGCGCACCCCGCTTCAGTCCCGCCTGGCTCGAACCGCCGAAAAAATCCCCCTGACCCTGTGTCACGGTCCCGATGCCGATACCACCCCCTGGCAAGGGAGTGCCGCAACCCTGCTGACCTGCAAAACCGAAAACGGCCGGCTTTCAATCCCCGATGTGCTGCGCCAGCTGGCCACCTACGGATTGACGCGTATCTTCTGTGAAGGCGGTGGCCAGCTTGCCGCCAGCCTGCTGCGCCACCGTGTCGTTGACAGGTTAATGACCTTCAATGCCGGTGTCGCCATTGGCGGCGATGGCCGCGCCCAGCTTGGCGCGCTGGAAATAGACCGCCTGGCCGATGCCCCGCGCTTTCAGTTGCATGAAAGCCGTCAAATCGGCGGCGATGTTCTGAACACCTGGGTTATGGCTCCGAAATAATCCGGTTATCCCCTGCAAATTCTTGCCCTTCAACCATTCCTTAACTATACGCTGCCTATGTTAGATCACGCCACAAATCAGCCCGTTCTGCCGCCCGAAATTGATCGGCGCCGGACCTTTGCCATTATCTCGCATCCGGATGCGGGGAAAACCACGCTGACGGAAAAATTCCTGCTGTTTGGCGGGGCGATCCAGATGGCCGGACAGGTGCGCGCCAAGGGGGATGCCCGCCGCACCCGTTCCGATTTCATGCAAATGGAAAAGGACCGCGGCATTTCGGTTTCCGCCTCGGCCATGTCGTTTGAATTTCGTAATTTCTGGTTCAATCTGGTAGACACGCCGGGCCACTCCGATTTCTCCGAGGATACCTTTCGCACCCTGACAGCGGTGGACGCCGCTGTGATGGTCATCGACGGGGCCAAGGGCATCGAGAGCCAGACCCGCAAATTGTTCGAGGTCTGCCGCATGCGCGACATGCCGATCCTGACCTTTTGTAACAAAATGGATCGGGAGAGCCGCGACACCTTTGATATTATTGACGAAATTCAGGAAAATCTGGCGATTGACGTGACCCCCGCCAGCTGGCCCATCGGTATGGGGCGCGATTTTATCGGCTGTTATGACCTGTTGAATGACCGGCTGGAACTGATGGATCGGGCCGATCGCAATGTGGTTTCCGACAGCATCGAGATCAACGGGCTGGATGATCCGAAACTGGCCGAACATGTGCCGGCAGAGCTGCTGGAGCAGTTTCTGGACGAGGTCGAAATGGCCCGCGAACTGTTGCCCCCGATGGATCATCAGGCCTTTCTTGAAGGCACCCTGACCCCGATCTGGTTCGGCTCTGCGATCAATTCTTTCGGGGTCAAGGAATTGATGGACGGCATCGGCCAATATGGCCCAAAACCGCAGGTGCGCCCCGCGGTAGAACGTGACATTTCGCCGGACGAGAAAAAAGTTTCCGGCTTTGTTTTCAAGGTTCAGGCCAATATGGACCCGAAACACCGCGACCGGATTGCCTTTGTGCGGCTTTGTGCCGGGCATTTTAAACGCGGCATGAAATTGACCCATGTGCGCAGCAAAAAGCCGATGGCGATTGCTTCGCCGATGCTGTTTCTGGCCTCGGACCGCGAACTGACCGAAGAGGCCTGGGCGGGCGATATTATCGGCATTCCCAACCATGGCCAGTTGCGGATCGGGGATGCGTTGACCGAAGGGGAGATGCTGCATTTTTCCGGTATTCCGTCCTTTGCGCCGGAATTGTTGCAATCGGTGCGCCCGACCGACCCGATGAAGGCCAAACATCTGGACAAGGCCCTGACCCAATTTGCCGAAGAAGGGGCGGCCAAGCTGTTCAAACCGATGATCGGTTCCGGCTGGATTATCGGCGTTGTCGGGGCTTTGCAGTTCGAGGTTCTTGCCTCGCGTATCGAGCTGGAATACGGCATTCCGGTGCGGTTCGAGCAGACACAGTTTACCTCTGCACGCTGGCTCACCGGCCCTGAGGACAAGGTGAATGCCTTTATCAATGTCAACAAAGGCCACATGGCCACCGACCATGACGGCGACCCGGTTTATTTAACGCGAATTCAATGGGATATCGACCGTGTCGAGCGGGATTATCCGGACTTGAAACTGGCATCCACCAAAGAAATCACCGTATAAAAAAAGGCGCGATAACCGCGCCTTTTTCGTATCTTATCGTGTTTTGTTTCAGGTCGGAATACGCAGAACCTGACCTGGATAGATTTTATCCGGATGGCTGAGCATAGGTTTGTTGGCCTCGAAAATTTCATTGTAACGGTTGCCGTCACCCAGCGCTTTCTTGGAGATCGCCCACAAGGTATCGCCTTTGACAACCGTGTGGAAAACCGGCTCGCTGCCATCGTCAGAGGCTTCAACAGCGGCAACACCTTCGACATTGCCCACGGCCAGAATGACTTTTTCTTTCATTTCCTGACTAACCGCATCGCCTTCAACCTTTACTTTGTCGCCGTCGACGGTGATTTCCAGACCGGAGGCATCCAGCCCCAAATCCGAAATTTCCTGCACAAGCGCGTCTTTGGCGGGGGCTGCCTCGGCGGCACTGGCCCCGAAAAGCGATTTACCCGCGTTTTTTACAAAGCTCCACATTCCCATCATTCATTCCTTTATTTTGTGATTGCTCGCTAAAGCTCACACATATTTAGGCAACCGTCATTCATTTACAAGAGGCGGTTCTGCTGCTTCTTGGCCGTCGGTAAACTGCAAACGGGCCAAACGGGCGTAAAGACCGCCTTCTTTGACCAATTCATCATGGGTGCCCTGCGCCACAACACGGCCCTTGTCGAGCACCACAATCCGGTCAGCCTGCTTCACCGTTGCCAAACGATGCGCCACAATCAAAGTGGTGCGGTCCCGGGACAGTCTTTCAACCGCCTGTTTCACCAGTTGTTCGGATTGCGCATCAAGCGCGGAGGTGGCTTCGTCAAGCAGCAATACCGGCGCATCGCGCAAAATCGCGCGGGCAATGGCAATGCGTTGCTTTTGACCGCCCGACAGCATCACACCACGTTCCCCGACAAAAGAGCCATAACCATCCGGCAGGTCGGTCAGGAATTCATCCGCGGCGGCGGCCTTTGCGGCGGCAATGACCTCCTCGTCGGTGGCGTCAGGCCGGCCAAAGCGGATATTCTCCATCGCGCTTGTGGCAAAGATTACCGGATCCTGCGGCACAAAAGCCATCTGGCGGCGGAAATCGGCGCGGACCATATCCTTAACCGCAATTCCGTCCAGCGTTACCCGACCGGAGTCGGGATCAAAAAAGCGCAACAACAGTTGAAACACCGTCGATTTACCAGCGCCCGAAGGCCCGACCAATGCCACGGTTTCCCCCGGTTTAATGTCCAGATCGAACCCGTTCAGTGCCAAAACGCCGGGACGCGCCGGATACGCGAAGGTCACGTCTTCAAAGCCGACAGCCCCTTTCGCACGGCCTTCAATGTGCAAGGGGTTTTCCGGATCCTGAACCGCGTCTTCGGCGGTTAACAATTCGACAAGCCGGTCCGTCGCACCGGCTGCGCGCTGTAACTCGCCCCAGATTTCGGACAAAGCCCCAACCGCACCGGACACCAGAACCGCATAAATCACGAACTGCACCAAGGCCCCTGTGGTCATTTCACCGGCGCGCACATCGCGGGCACCGATCCACAAAACCCCGACAATGCCGGTAAAGATCAGAAACATAACGATCACGGTCATGATCGCCCGCGCCCCGATCCTGTTTTTGGCGGCAGTAAATGCCTGCTCGGTCAAGCGATTAAACCGCAATGCGCTGTGCTTCTCGTGGGAAAAGGCCTGCACCGCCTGCGCCGCCTGCAAGGTTTCCGTGGCATTACCGGAGCTTTCAGCGATTTTATCCTGATTTTCACGGCTCAGACGGCGGACCTTGCGCCCCAGAGTAATAATCGGGATCAGCACCACCGGCACAATCAACAGCACCAAACCGGTCATTTTCACCGAAGTGAACAGCATCAGGGTCATGCCCCCGAAAAAAATCAGCACATTGCGCAGCGCCACCGACACAGAGGAGCCGATCACCGACAAAATCAACGTGGTATCCGTGGTGATCCGCGACAGCACTTCGCCGGTCATGCTCTTGTCATAAAACGCCGGGCTCATGCCGATCATTTTGTCATACACGGCCTTCCGCATATCCGCCACACCCCGCTCACTAAGGCGCGTAA
>JALWOO010000069.1 GCA_027083485.1 Amylibacter sp.
CATACGCAGAATGACCATGCCGGCACCGCTCTCGCCGTCGTCGTTTTTGATCTGCTCGCCATCACGCAGGATCACCGCCCAACTGTTATGGGTTGCCTTGGCATATTTCTTTTTGCGCTTCAGTTGTTTCACAAAATCCAGAGCCTCGGAACGGCTGCAAGCGCGGCCCCCGCTGACCGCGTATTTGGAGCCGCGATCCGTTACCACATTTTCAATTTGCAACATGAACCCGCCCCAAGCTTCGCTTTATCCGTGCAGGGTATCTTTGAATATTGCGCTATTCAAGCGCCGGATTTACGGGGCTCGGCTTTGGCCAATCCGGATTGGGTACGGCGAAAAACATAGATGGCTATCAACAGGCAGGCTAAAATCAACAGCCCCGTAAATCCGGCGGTTTGGTGACCTGTGAAAAAACCCTGTTCAGGATGCGATCATGGTGGCTCGGGTAAACGCGAAATGCTTTAACGTACCTGAAATACCTTTACCCGATCCTTGGTGCCGCGCAGCAATTCAATATCCGATTTCGCAACCCCGATTGCCTTGGCCAGTAGTTTGATTACCGCCGCTGTTGCCTTGCCGTTTTCCGGCACAGTGGTCACATAAACGCGGATCAGGTCGTCCTCAACCTTGATCTGGTTGCGTGATGCTTTGGGCGTCACCCGCACGGAAAAGCGGCTGCCGGATTTTGCCAGTTCTGTCAAATCGGTTATTGCCAAATCATCCCCTCCGCGACAAGCTGCTGACGCAACAATAGACGGGATACCCTGCAAATGAAAACCGCGTTTTTTCGGGATGAAAAATGTTTTTGGCATTCGGGCGGCAACTATGCCTTTAACCTGCCGGTCGGGGGCAATGTGCAGCCGCTTGCGGCGGGCGGCCTGCCCGAAGACCCCGAAACCAAACGCCGTTTGAAAAATCTGATCGAGGTCACAGGGCTGGCCGATGATCTGCTATGCCTGAGCGCGCCTGCCGCCAGCCATACCGATTTGGCGCGGGTGCATCCGGAAAGCTATTTGTCAAAATTCAAACAGGTTTCGGATGCGGGCGGCGGCGAATTGGGCCTGCGTGCGCCGTTCGGGCCGGGCGGGTTTGAAATCGCGGCCCTGTCAGCGGGGCTGGTACAGGCGGGTTTGCGCGGGGTTTTGATGGGGAAATACACCAATGCCTATGCCCTGTCGCGCCCGCCGGGGCATCACTGCCTGCCGGATTTTGCCAATGGATACTGCCTGTTGGCCAACATCGCGATTGCAGTGGAATCCGCCTTGGCGGACGGGCTGGCCACGCGGGTGGCGGTGGTGGATTGGGATGTCCACCATGGCAACGGCACCGAGGCTATTTTTTACAACCGCGATGATGTGATGACAATTTCCCTGCATCAGGAGGCCAACTATCCACTGGATACCGGCGCAATGGCGGATCGTGGTACGGATCAGGGGCTGGGCTGCAACATGAATATTCCGCTGCCGGCGGGGGCGGGCCATGCCACCTATATCGAAGCCATGGAGCGCCTCGTTTTGCCGGCGCTGAATGAATATCATCCGGATGTAATTATCGTGGCCTGTGGCTATGACGCGGCAATCATCGACCCGTTGTCGCGGATGATGTGCACGGCGCAGACCTATCAGCAAATGACCGAACAGGTGATGGCCGCCGCCGACCATCTGTGCGACGGGCGGCTGGTGCTGGCCCATGAGGGGGGCTATTCCGAAGTTTACGTTCCCTTCTGTGGCCACGCGGTTTTGCAACAGCTTTCAGGCAGCCGGATCACGGCACCGGACCCTTTTGCCGAAACCTTTGACAAACGCCAGCCAAACGCGCGGATGCGGGAATTCTACAGTGGTTTGATCGGGGAAATGGCGCAATTTTTCGGGCTGGAATGACAGTTGTTGCAATGGCAATGAAAATCAGCCAAACCGTACACAAATGGATACCGGCCGGATTTACGGCCTGAACAGGAGGAATAAATGGGGAAGATTTACAGCTCGGCAACCGAGGCCCTAGACGGGTTGCTGTTCGATGGCATGTTGATCGCATCGGGTGGTTTTGGTCTGTGCGGCATTCCGGAAAATCTGATTGCGGCGATTCGCGAGGCGGGCACCAAAAACCTGACCGTTGCTTCCAACAATGCCGGTGTGGACGGCTTTGGCCTTGGGGTGCTGCTGGAAAGCCGTCAGGTCAAAAAGATGATATCCTCTTATGTGGGTGAAAATGACGAATTCATGCGGCAATATCTGTCCGGCGAACTGGAGCTGGAATTCAACCCGCAAGGCACGCTTGCCGAACGTATGCGCTCGGCGGGCTGTGGCATTCCGGGGTTTTACACCAAAACCGGCGTTGGCACGGTGATTGCCGAGGGCAAAGAGGTCAAACAATTCAACGGCGAGGATTATATCCTCGAAGAAGGCATTTTTGCCGATCTGTCGATTGTAAAGGCTTGGAAAGCGGATGAAACCGGCAACCTCGTGTTCCGCAAAACCGCCCGCAATTTCAACCCGCCTGCCGCCATGTGCGGCAAGGTTTGCGTCGCCGAGGTCGAGGAAATCGTGCCAACAGGTTCGCTGGACCCTGATCTGATCCATTTGCCGGGGATTTACGTGAACCGGTTGATCAAGGGCGATCACGAGAAGCGCATCGAACAACGCACAACACGGGGGTAGCTCTGAAAGTCTGACATCGTCGTTCTCGATCCGGATAGGGAGTTTAGGAGCATTTCCGGTATGTGTAAAATTCTAATCGTTGGGAATTCCCATGTGGCTGCGGTTCGATCCGCATGGCAAAAACTGCAGCCGGAGTTTCGCGGCATCGACATCTCGTTTATTGCTGCGCCGCTCAACATTTTTTCCAGCTTTACACTATCGGAAAACCGGCAATTCGGAGTTTTGGATGGGTCCGGATGCCCATCGAGAACGGCCAATATCATCAAGCTGAACTCCGGGGGGTATCTTTCGCGCAACTTTAACGACTTTGACCACGTTGTGATTGTCGGGGCGCGTTGGGGGATGCCGGAAATTCTCAAAATATACTCTGCGTATCTGGGTGAAAACGGATATGAGCCGCAGACAAACCGGCAATCGCGGATTGAAACGGTTTTTCTGGAGCTGTGCCGCGATCTGGCTCAAAGGTATTTTCCACAAACGGCTCTGTTTGAGTGCGGGCATCCGAACATGCATATCGTTCCTGCACCCAGACGCTCAGAGCGTTTGTTACCGATTGCAAGCAATATAGAGCAGTTTGGCCAACAGCGGTATACTTCCGGAAAATACCTGAACCTATGCAACCAAAATGGCTTAAAGGAGCTTCTCGATTTGCAAAGCGCTCTTTTTGTGGAAGCTGTCGAGGCACTCGGAATGAGCTGCCATCCACAGCTGACCGGAACCATTGGTGAATTCGGATTGACGAAGGCGCGTTTTTCGGATGCGCCAGAGCGATTACAGACCAATCTGCGTGTGGAAATTGACAATATACACATGAACTCTGAATATGGCACCCTTTTTCTAAGGGATTTTCTCTTTCAAACGGGTCTGGCCAAAAGATGACAAAAATCAACACAGTAAGGAACTGAACAATGACATGGGACCGCAATCAAATGGCCGAACGGGCCGCGCAGGAACTGCAGGACGGGTGGTATGTAAACCTTGGTATCGGAATTCCGACGCTGGTGTCGAATTACATTCCGGAAGATATCCACGTAACCCTGCAATCGGAAAACGGCATGCTGGGCATGGGGCCATTTCCGACCGAGGATGAAATAGACGCGGATCTGATCAACGCGGGCAAGCAGACCATTACCGAACTGCCGCAAACCGCCTATTTTGACAGCGCCACCAGCTTTGGCATGATCCGCGGCGGCAAAATCGCCATGGCGATCCTTGGCGCGATGGAGGTTGCCGAAAACGGCGATCTGGCGAACTGGATGATTCCGGGCAAGCTGGTCAAGGGCATGGGCGGTGCCATGGACCTTGTGGCCGGTGTGGGCCGTGTGGTGGTGATCATGGATCACGCCAACAAACGCGGCGAGAGCAAACTGCTCAAGGAATGCACCCTGCCGCTGACGGGCAAGGGCGTTGTGGACCGGATCATCACCAATCTGGGCGTGTTCGATGTGGTCGAAGGCGGCCTGAAAATCGTTGAAATGGCCCCCGGTGTGACCCGCGCCGATATCGACTCCCTCACAGAAGCCAGGATCGTCGCATGACCCAGACAGGGCCAGCGGGCAAACTGACCCTGCAAACCGTGCCTTTCCCCGCCGACACCAACAGCGGCGGGGATATTTTCGGTGGCTGGGTTCTGAGCCAGATGGATGTGGCCGCCGGTATTGCCGCCTCCGAGCGCGCCGAAGGCCGTGTCGCCACCGTCGCGATCGAGGCCATGCGCTTTCATGCGCCGGTGCTGGTGGGGGATTTATTCACCGTCTACACCCATATTTCGCGTACGGGAACGACATCGGTCACCATTCATGTCGAAGCATGGGTGCGCCGGCATCGGGACAGCACGCCGACCATGGTGACCGAAGGTGATTTTACCTTTGTCGCGATCGAGGAATCCGGCGTGAAACGCAAATTGCCACCCGGATAATGGTCGTAACGAATCAGTCTGACGAAAAAGCGGAATTTATTTTTCTGTTAAAAACAGGATGTTGAGACCCTATCGGCTGTTTTTGCGAATCAGCCGAATCACTAATCATTGACTGATTCGTTTTCTGTCTATATCTAGTTAAGCCAACAGGACTTTTGCCAACAACTTGTGGCGATACACAGGCAAAGGGGCGTTTTGGCCCCGTCCAAGGTATCCCCCGTTGATGGTTTTTGAACACTGAGCAGTGTGGGTGCTTTCGTGCAGGCGAACCGGGAACGGCCGGTAAAACGAAAGCACCCTTTTTTCACAACAAGAAAAAGTCGATCAAACCTTTGTGTGCGCCACAAAAGCCGCTGCGCCCAGACCGGCACGCCGGCCTGTGGACAGACAGGCGGTCAGCAGATAGCCACCGGTCGGGGCTTCCCAATCCAGCATTTCGCCAGCGCAGAAAACGCCGGGGATTTCGGTCAGCATAAAGGCGTCATTCAGGCTGTCGCGCTTGATGCCGCCCGCCACGGAAATCGCCCGCGCGATGCCTGCTGTGCCCGAATAAGGCACCGCCAGCGCCTTGAGGTGTTTGGCCAAAGCCCCGCGGGGTTGCGGTGGTTTGGCGAATTCCATCAGCAGGCCAATCGCGGCAGGTGTCAGGTGCAGGGCCTTGCGCAAGGCGTTTGACAGGCTGTTTTTCGGGGGCACTTTTGCAAGCCGGTCTGTGATGTGTTCAAGGCTCAGGTCCGGACATAAATCGAGCATCAAAGGCAGGCCTGCGCGCAATTGCGGGCTGAAATCATACACCAGAGACCCCTCCAGCCCGTCTGCGGTAATCACAAATTCGCCTTTGCGGGTTTTGTCGCCGCTATGCAGGGTCACATTCTTGAGCGCGCTGCCGAAATGGCGGTTCATGTGTTTGGACCACGGCACCAGCACCCCCATATTGGCCGGCTCGAACGGGGCCAGTGCCACGCCTTTGTCCGCAAGAATTCCGGTCCAGTCGCCGTTGGAGCCAAGCCGCGGCCAACTGGCCCCGCCAAGCGCCAGAACCGTTGCGCGCGGGGTTCTGGTTTGCGGCCCTTCCGGCGTTTCAAAAACCAATGCCTCGTCTTGCCAGCCTTGCCAGCGCCAGCGGGTTTGTATGGTAACATTTTTACCTTCCAGCCGCGCAAGCCAGTTTCGCAACAGGGGCGAGGCCTTCATGGATTTGGGGAAAACCTTGCCGCTGGAGCCGGTGAACACCTCTTGGCCAAGCGCCGCTGCCCAGGGGCCGACATCCCGATTGCCAAAGGCCTCCAGCGAGGGGCGCAGCCATGCGCTCTGCTGGCCATAGGCTTTGATAAAGGTTTCGAAATCCTCGTCTTTGCTCAGGTTCAGGCCGGATTTTCCCGCCATCAACAGCTTGCGTCCGGCGGTGGGCATGGCATCCGCCACCAGCACAGACACCCCCTTGTCGGCGAGCATTTCTGCCGCCATCAATCCGGCGGGGCCGGCTCCGATGACCAGCGCGTCAAGCATCGGCTGGCAGGTCATTTTGACCTTTGATATGGACAACCCGTTGGGGGTAGGGAATTTCAATGCCGTTTTCCTTGAGCACATTCCAGATCAGAAACAGCACATCGGACTGGTATTTGTTTTTACCGTCATCAATGCCTTCGACCCAGAATTCCACCGCGAAATCAATGCCGCTGTCGCCAAAACCGCGCAGTTCGCAATCGGGCGGGAAGGGGGTGTCGAGGATTTCGGGATGGCTGGACACGGCCTTTTCGACCATGGCCGGTATCAGGTTGATATCGGTGTCATAGGAAACCGAAAACGGGGCTTCATAGCGGTTGGCAGAGCCGCTGTCAGAGTAATTTACGACGCGGGTGGTGATGAAATCCTCGCTTGGCACCACGATCCAGCGCCCGTCAAAGGTTTCAAGGATCACCGCGCGGGCAGTCATGCGGATGATGGTGCCTGCCTCGCCGCCGTCCAGTTCCACATAATCGCCCACCGTGGCCTGCCCTTCCAGCAGCAGGATCAATCCGGAGATAAAGTTGGAGGCGATCTTTTGCAAACCAAAGCCAAGCCCGACACCGATGGCACCGCCCAACACCGCCAGCGAGGTCAGGTTGATGCCCATGATGTTCATCAGCATCAGGAAGGCCACGCCAAAGATCAGGGTTTCAACCGCTTTGGACGCCAGCTCGCGAATGGCGGGGCGCATTTCTTTCTGGCTTTTGATGTAATTGGCGGAGTGGTCATTCGACCAGCGCCCGAGCCAGAAAATCACGGATCCGAAAACCAGACCACGCAGGATGGCCAAAGCCGAGAAGCTGATATTGCCAAGGGTCAGCACCATGCCCCCCAGCCAGGCAATCAGTGGATCAAGCACCCCGAGCGCATAAAGGGCGGAGGCCGGGATCAGCACGTATTTTCCCAGCAATTTCAGGAATGGTTCATAGATGATCCGCTCGACCAGAATGCGCGCTGCAATAAAGAAGAAGACCCGTTTGCCAAAGGCGATCACTGCGCCAGAGCCGAACAGGGTGCGGGTGACCTGTTCGCCCAAACCGGTGAAAATATAGGCAAGCAGCGGCAGCAGCAGGGGCAAAAACAGCAGCACAAACCGGCGCAGGGTGGCGAGGATATGGGTTTGCTCCTCTGGCGGGGTCAGCAGTTTTGTGGCCAGCGGCGTCAGGCTGCGGGTGATGTAATAGGCCGCGCCAAAGGCGACGAGTAACAGGCCGAACTGGGACCAGGCTGCGGCGCTGGTGAGCCAGCCAAGCGCCAGATCGCGGGCCTGTTCGGCATAGCCGAGGGCGGTTTGGATCATAGGATTGTCGAAATTCATGGCCGGCCTCTTGGGTTAACGTGCGCACCGTTTACAAAGTTTCGCGCAAGCTGGCCATGGGGTAAAAAGACTTATGCCTCCGGCGGGGATATTTAGGGCGAATTCGAAAGGCGTTTTAGAGCGGTTTTGTTGTTGTCATAGGCGGCGGCATAGCAATCGGCGATATCGTCGGGGCCAAGGTTCGGGGCAAACAGCCGGTTGATTGCGGCGATCTGTGCCGGTGTGGCGGCCATGGCATCGGCGGTGAGGGTGGCGATTTTTTCGGGGAAATCCGCAAGGGGCAGGACCGCATCCGTAAGGCCACAAGCGAGGGCCTCGGGGGCGGTGAGCTTTTGGCCGGCCATCAGGATCATTTTTGCCCTTGCGCTGCCGATCAGATCCGCCAGCCGGCGCACATCGGCGGGTTGGGGCAGGAAGCCGCGTTTCAGCACCGGGTAGAAGAATTTCGTCTGCGGGGTGCAGATGCGGATATCGCAGGCCAGTGCCGCAGCAAAACCGCCGCCTGCCAAAGTGCCGTTCAGGGCGGCGATGCTGAGGCAGGGCAGGGCGGCGATGGCGCTGGACATTTCGGTCCAGACCGGCGCGCGGGTGAAGCTGTGCATGTCGTCGGTGCTGGACATATCGGCCCCGGCGCTAAAGACGCGGTCGCCGGCTCCGGTCAGCACGAATACCCTCAATTCCGGGTCCTGATGGGCCGCGCGGGCGGCGTCGCGGAGTTGGCCGAGCATCGCCTCTGTCAGGGCGTTGGCTTTGTCCGGTCGGTTCAGGGTAACGGTCCACTGGCCTTTGGCATTTTCAACGGTGATCATGTCAGGCCCATTTTCCGGCGCAAATCCGGATCCCGCAAGGAGACGACTTCGCCCTGATAGCTGTCAGAAGCCGGATCGCACATCCAGACCATGGCTTTGGCGGGCCATTCGGGGGGGATGTGGTCTTCCCATTTCAGCTTGCTGACCGCGTTGATGCCGCTGTCGCGGATGATTACCTGCATGTCGGTGGCCACGGTGCCCGGGGACAGAACCAGCGTGCGGATGCCGTTGGCGGCTTCTTCGACGTGGAGAACGCGGCTCAGGTGATGCACGGCGGCTTTGGAGGCGGAATAGTGGCTCCAGCCTTCGAGCGGGGTGGTGGCTGCGCCGGACCCCACGGTGATGATGGTGCCGCCACCGGCGGATTTCATTACCGGCAGGGCGGCGCGCATGCCGTGGAACACGCCTTTGACGTTGATGTCGATCACCTTGTCCCAGCCGTTTACATCCACATCGGCCAGACGCGAAACCGGTTCCAGAATGCCGGCGTTGTTGATCAGCACGTCCAGCCCGCCAAATTCTGCCACGGCCAGATCGACGGCGGCCTGTACCTGTGCGTAATCGG
>JALWOO010000070.1 GCA_027083485.1 Amylibacter sp.
GGCGTGCTTTTACAGAGAGTTTTGCCATTCGTCCAATCACCCTTTTTTAGGGGCTAAAACTTTAGCCAAAGAAACCTGTGCCGATCCCGGCCGCAAGGGTTTTTGCTGGGTTTCAGAGGGGCACCAACCGGTTAGAAAAGCCAACTCGAATGTAGCTGCAACCCGCCCGCCCTCTACGGCATTATTTTGCTGATAATGGGCCAGAACAGCGGCCAATGTATCCTGCCGCAAAACGGATTTTCGCCGCTCTTTCAGGATATTTGTTTCGCCCATTTCGCGCAATTCCCGCATCAAATGCAGCGGGCTGGCATAGCTCGTGCGCACGGGCAGTGTATCCGCCACCGGCAGGCCATACCCCGCCCGTTGCAACAATGCCCCCAAAGCACGGATTTCCCCCATCGGGGCCACGCGGGGGCTAATCCCGCCCTCGACCTCGGATTCGCCAAGGGTAAAGGCATCGCGCATTTCGGTCAGGGTATCCCCCGCAAACATCACGGCGATCATCAGGCCATCAGGGCGCAACCCGCGCCGCATCTGGATCAATTGCCCCACCGGATCATTCGCCCAATGCAGCCCCATCGCGTGAATAATCAGATCCGCCTGCCCCTCTGGCAAGTCCAGAACATCGCTATCAGCAACACATCGCGCCGCGATTCCCAGCTTTTTTGCCCAATATTCGGCTTTCCAGCCCACAATCACCGGATCTGTAAAGGTTCTGTTAACGTCTTTCAGTCTTTCTGAAACCTCTGCAATGGCAATGTCATGCACAAACAGAACCGACGGATCGCCAGATGCCCGCACTCGATGCAATTGCAGGGCATTTTGGTCGAAAAGCTGGGGTATAGGTTGCATGAGAATCCTCCTGCAGTCCTCCTATCCAATCCAAAAGGAAAGGTTAAGGCCATCCTGTCGGCTCTGTTAAAAACTCTGTACCCGCCCAGTTGCCTGTCTTGTGGTGAAACCACCGAACCCGGTGCGGAATTTTGCGCCAACTGCTGGCCCGAGGCCCATTTCATCGCCGGAAAAATCTGCGATTCCTGCGGTGTTCCACTTTATGAGGCCGAATATGCCGGTGAGGCGCATTGTGAAAACTGTCACAGCTTCCCGCCGGCATGGCACAAAGGGCGGGCTGTTGCGCTTTATGACGGGCCGATACGGCATATGGTCTTGGCGCTCAAGCACGGGGACCGGTTGGATATCGCCCTGCCCGCCGCGCGCTGGATGGCGCAAAAATCCGCCCCGCTGGTTTGTCCGGATACCTTGATCGTTCCGGTGCCTTTGCATTGGCGTCGTCTGGTGCAGCGACGTTATAATCAGGCTGCTGTTTTGGGGCAAAAGCTTGCTCTAAACCTTGATCTTCCGTTTTTGCCTGATGCTTTGCACCGTTTGCGTCCGACACAAATGCAAAAGGACATGAACCGCGAACAGAGATTCGAAAATCAGAAAGCGGCAATTTCGGCCAACCCGCGCGCAACCGGGCAAATCAGGGGTCGTCCGGTTTTGATTGTAGATGATGTGATGACCACCGGTGCCACTCTTTCTGCCTGCACAGAAGCCTGCCTTGCGGCCAATGCCCGCGCCGTAAATGTGATTGTGCTTGCCCGCGTTGCAAGACCTGAATAACCGCGTATAACACCGGTATATTCAGGAACGGAGTAGTCCCATGAAAACTGTAGAAATATATACCACCCCGATCTGTGGGTTCTGTAATGCTGCGAAACGCTTGCTGGCCAGCAAAAACGTTGAATTCACCGAATACAATGTGATGTTGAAACCGGCCTTACGCGCCGAAATGACCCAACGCGCCAATGGCGGACGCACGGTACCACAAATCTTTATCGGGGATGAACATGTCGGCGGCTGCGACGATCTGTTTGCGCTCGAACAGGCTGGCAAACTGGATGCCATGCTGACCGAATGACCCTGACGGTCGGTCTGATACAGCTCAATTCCGGCGATGATCCGGCGGCCAATCTGGGACAAACCCTTGCTTTGGTAGATCAGGCCGCCGATTGCGGTGCGCAGTTTTTGCTAACGCCCGAAGTCACCAATATCGTCTCGGACAGCCGCAAACATCAGGCGAAGGTTTTACAAACCGAAGCCGACGATCAGACCCTTGCCGCGCTGCAAAGGTTGGCAGCTAAACGGGGCATTTGGCTGTTGATCGGGTCTTTGGCCTTGAAAACCGATGATCCGGACGGGCGTTTTGCAAACCGCAGTTTTCTGATATCCCCGAACGGGGATATCCGCGCGCGATATGACAAGATGCACATGTTTGATGTGGCCGTGTCTGATACTGAAACCTATCGGGAATCGGCAGGATACCGCCCCGGAAACCGGGCGGTGCCGGCCCAAACAGATTTTGGAACGCTTGGCCTGACCATTTGCTACGATCTGCGCTTTCCGCATTTGTACCGCCATTTGGCACAGGCGGGGGCCAATATTATCACGGTGCCCTCGGCCTTTTCGCCCGTTACGGGGGCCGCCCATTGGGAAACTCTACTGCGCGCCCGTGCCATTGAGACCGGTTCTTTCGTGCTGGCACCGGCACAAACCGGCAGCCATGGTAGCAAGCGGAAAACCTATGGCCATTCAATGGTGGTGGACCCTTGGGGGCAGGTTTTGTTGGATGCCGGTACCGAAACCGGCGCTTTTATTGTCAATCTGGACCTGAACACGGTAGAACAGACCCGCGAACGCATTCCGTCCCTGACCCATGACCGCCCTTATCAAGGCCCCGAAAATGCCTAATGAAACCGATACCAATCTGGCTATTGCCCTTTTCTCCGAGGTCGTCGCCGCCGAACAGGCCATCAAATCCGTGTTGGCGCGCAATCTGCCCAAGGGGATGGAAACCTCGCATTTTTCAGTGCTGAACCACCTGCACAGCACCGGCGAAAAATCCCCCGCGCAACTGGCGCGGGCCTTTCATGTAACCAAAGGGGCGATGACCAACACGCTGCAAAAGCTTGAAGTCGCAGGATATATCCACATTCGCCCCGATTGGGACGATGCCCGCAAAAAATGGGTGTCCATCAACAAAGCAGGCGAGGCCGCCCGTGAACAAGCCATGCGCGCGGTCAACCCGTTGTTTGAAAAGGTCGTTGAAAATATCGGCGCAGACGACATCAAACAAACACTACCAACCCTGCGCGCTCTACGCCGCTTGCTCGATCTCTAAACCGGTTTTGTGCTGGCTGTAACGTAGTTTACGCTAAGATCCTTATCCGAAATAGACCACGTCCACAGCAGCGGATTAAACACAAAGCCTTTGCGATCCACAGCGGTCAAACCGGCCTTGCCGATCAGATCAAACAATTCATCCGGCGTAATGAATTTATGCCATTCATGGGTGCCCTTGGGCAGCCAGCGCATAATGTGTTCTGCGCCGACAATCGCCACAAGATAGCTTTTGGGATTGCGGTTCAGGGTTGAACAAATCATCAATCCTCCGGGCTTCAACAACTGCTGGCAAGCCGTTAGAAACCCTTGCGGATCTGCCACGTGTTCGATCACCTCCATATTCAGGACCACATCGAACTGTTCACCATCAGCAGCCAGTTTTTCCGCCGTCACATGACGATAGTCGATATCGAGGCCGGATTGTTCCGCATGGATACGCGCCACCGGCAGGTTTCCTTCGGCAGCATCGGCCCCCACAACATCCGCCCCCAGCCGCGCCATGGGTTCCGACAGCAACCCACCACCACAGCCGATATCCAGAATACGCAGCCCCTTGAGGCTATTGACCTGTTTCGGATCACGGCCGAATTCGGCGGTGATCTGGTCAACGATGTAATCCAGCCGACAAGGGTTCAGCATATGCAAGGGTTTGAACTTGCCGTTCGGGTCCCACCATTCGGCGGCCATTGCCTCGAATTTGGCGACTTCACTCGGGTCTACGGTGTTTGCGGATACCATTTGCCTTCTCGCTTTCAAACTGCCAATGTCCCCTTCGGGAGCCACTTAACCATATAGAGCAAACATGCGAAACTCCGAAAGCCAAATAGGCGCATATCGACCGCTTTATCCTGTCATTCAGCCTTATAATTATCGGATGCTGGCGGTGCCTGACAACCATGTGCTCTACGTGGAGGAATGCGGCAACCCCGATGGCATTCCGGTCGTGGTTTTGCACGGCGGCCCTGGCGGCGGCTGTAGCCCCGGTATGCGGCGTTTTTTCCATCCCGATATTTACCGGATTATTCTGTTTGACCAACGCGGTTGCGGACGGTCCAAACCCCATGCCAGCACCGAAAACAATACCACGTGGGATCTGGTTGCCGATATTGAATTGATCCGTGAGGAGCTGAACATTGATCGGTGGATCGTTTTCGGGGGATCCTGGGGGGCAACCCTGTCGCTGGCCTATGCACAGACCCATCCGGAGCGCGTGACCAATCTTGTGCTGCGTGGTATCTTTATGATGACAAAGCGCGAACTGGACTGGTTTTACGGTGGCGGGGCTGGCCGGTTCTTCCCCCGCCAATGGGAATATTTTACCAAGCTGGTTCCTGAAAACGAACGTGATGATTACATTGCCGCCTACGCCCGACGATTGACCGGCGATAACGAGGCGGAAAAAATTCAATTCGCCCGCGCCTGGACCGAATGGGAAAGCGCGCTGGCTGTGCTGGAACCAAAACCGACGCGTGGATCAACACCCGCGGCTTATGCCCTTGCTTTTGCCAAAATCGAAAACCACTATTTCAGCAATGGCGGGTTTCTGCGTGAGGACCGGCAATTGCTGAAAGATATGTATAAAATTTCCCATATTCCGGGAACCATCGTGCAAGGGCGGTATGATATGATCTGCCCACCGGAAACCGCCTTTGCCTTGCATGCGGCATGGCCTGCTTCGCGAATGGTGGTCGTGCCCAATGCGGGGCACGCGTTGTCAGAGCCGGGGATCAGTTCGGCCCTGACAACGGTCATGGATGAACTTTACTAGGGCGTGGACTCATAAAGCCTGCATCACTGGCGAAATTGTCGTGAAATATCAATGGCGTGGTGCCCGCCACACATAGCAGGCTATTTGCTAGGGCAGCGTGTCTTTGAGATGAAGCGACAATTCCGTCCGGAGGATTTGCCTGTTTCACCACGTGGCTACGTTGCAATGCATTGAAAATATTCATTTTTCCTGCGTCATTGCGCCTAACCACGAAGAAAATCAGGCAAACCAGTGACGCAGGATTTATTGGTCTACGCCCTAAAATCCGGCAGCCAGTTTTGACCCTTGGCTGATCGCGCGTTTGGCGTCCAGTTCCGCAGCCACATCCGCGCCGCCGATCACATGCGGGGTTTTGCCCAGCGCAATCAGGGCATCCGCCAGCGAACGTTCCGGCCGTTGTCCGGCACACAGGATAACCGTATCGACCTCCAACAAACGCGGATTTTCGCGGGCTTTTCCAGTGCTGATGTACAGGCCTTCTGGCGTGATTTTTTCATAATTCACCCCGCCAATCATATCGACACCCTTCATTTTCAGGGTCGCACGATGGATCCAGCCGGTTGTTTTACCCAGCCCTTTGCCAAGCTTTTGCGCCTTGCGTTGCAACAAGGTCACCGCACGCGCCGGAGGCAAGGGCTGCGGGCCGCTTATGGACAGCCCGCCACGGGTGTTTTCAGGGTCATCGACACCCCATTCCTTTTTCCACAGCGCCAGATCCTCGGTCGGGCTTTGATCGCCTTCCACCAGATATTCACAGACATCAAAGCCAATTCCCCCCGCACCGATCACTGCCACACGGTCCCCGACCGGAGCTTTGTCTCGTAGCACATCAATGTAGGACAGGACATTTGGCAAATCCTGCCCCGGTATTTGCGGATCGCGCGGTGTTACACCTGTCGCAATGACGATTTCGTCAAATCCGGTCAAATCGGCGGCTGTAGCTTCTGTATTCAGGCGAACCGTAATATCGGAGGTTCCAACCGCATGTTTGTAATAGTCTACAAGAGTAATAAATTCTTCTTTTCCAGGTATTTGCTTGGCCATATTCAACTGGCCTCCCAATTCACCTGATTTGTCAAACAACGTCACGTTATGGCCCCGTTTTTTGGCCACAAGTGCCGTGGACAGTCCCGCCGGCCCTGCCCCGACAATTGCCACGTTTTTCACAACCTCTGTCGGCGCGTAGACCAGATCGGTTTCGGCACAGGCACGCGGATTGACCAGACAGGAGGTCATCCTCATGGAAAATGTATGGTCAAGACAGGCCTGATTACAGGCAATACACGGGGTGATATCCGCCGATTGCGATGCCTTTGCCTTGGCCACAAAATGCCCGTCCGCCAAAAAGGGCCGCGCCATGGACACCATATTTGCACAGCCATCCGCCAGCACGGATTCAGCCACTTCCGGCGTGTTGATCCGGTTCGAGGTAACCAGCGGGATGGATACCTTGCCCATCAGTTTTTGCGTCACCCAGGAAAAAGCGCGGCGCGGAACAGAGGTGGCAATGGTGGGAATGCGGGCCTCGTGCCAACCGATACCGGTGTTGATAATGGTGGCACCGGCGGCCTCAACAGCCTGCGCCAGCTGGATTACCTCGGCAAAGGTAGAGCCGTTCGGGATCAAATCTATCATCGACAAACGGTAAATGATGATAAATTTTTCTCCCACGGCAGCGCGGGTCCGGCGCACAACCTCTACCGGCAGGCGCATACGGTTTTCGTATGACCCGCCCCATTCATCGGTGCGTTTGTTTGTATGGGTGACCAGAAATTCATTCAGGAAATACCCTTCGGACCCCATGATTTCGACCCCGTCATATCCGGCCTGTTGGGCACGGGTGGCCGCCGTTACAATATCGTTGATCTGCTTTTCAATGCCTTCCGCATCCAGCTCTCGCGGCACGAAAGGTGAAATCGGGGATTTGATCGCAGAGGGCGCAACCGCCTTGGGCGTATAGGCATAGCGCCCCGCGTGCAGGATTTGCATGGCAATGCGACCGCCTTCGGCATGGGTGCGATCGGTCACAATGCGATGGTTTTCAATATCCCGATCGGTAAACAGCCCCGCCGCACCGGGCAAGACGCCGCCTTCTTCATTCGGGGCCATACCGCCAGTAACCATTAACGCAACACCACCGGCGGCACGTTCACCATAGTAGGCCGCGACCTTGTTCCAATCGCCTGCTTCCTCCAGCCCTGTATGCATCGACCCCATCAAAAAACGGTTCGGCAAGGTGGTAAAACCCAAATCGAGTGGTTCAAACAGATGCGGAAAAAGAGGATGTGTCATGGAAAGCCCTGATCGGTTAGAGCGTTTCAACATAAAGTCGAAACGCTTTAGGTTCCCGTGATCTTAGGCGCAGATGGCCCGATTTGTCACCCCCGACGCGGCGTCAGCGCATGGTTTCGATACAGTGACGCCGAAAGGCGCGTTTGAGCATATCGAGTTCGGCACGTAACAAATCGATTTCCCCGCGAATGTCATCCTCTACAGGGTCGCCGGTTATCAGGGAAAACCGGTCCAGAATATCGGCCTTGCCCGCAAAAACGAACAGGAATGTTTGCACCCCGTCCACCAGAAGATCCATCGGAATATCGGCCCGCACCTGCCAGGAATCGCCATCTTCGCCAAGCGGTGCAACGGTTACCTCCCCCACCACATTGCCCTGATGGATCATCTCGAGCGCCGGTGTGGGCAGCCCCTTGCCAGACGCGGCAAGCACGCCTTCGTAAATGCCGCCAATGATTTTTTTCTTGGTCAATCTATATTTTACAGCCACAATTTGCCCCCTTAGATACTGGCGCGCGGTCGACGAATGACGGTGATATCGCGAATGACCACCTGATTCATAGACGGGCTTTCGAAGATCAGATCGATCCACATGCCATCACCGCGATTTTCGTTAAACTGTGTGTAATAGAGGTCGAATTCCACCCATAGTTCGCGCGCCCCCACATCCAGTTCCCGAACAATTTGTTCGGTGTTTGGCCCGTGACGCAAATTCAAACGGGCAAACATTTCCTGAGGGCGTTCCGTTTCTACGATCATATTCAGACGCAAAAGGTGGTTTCGTTTTAACCCTTGCACAGAATCCGGCGGCATTTCGATTGCCAGCGACAAAAAAGAACCGTCGAATTTGAACACATCCATGCGAATACCAAAGGGCGCGAGGTCCTCTTCGCGGGTGTTTCGCACCTGCCGTAACGACAGCTCGCTATGATAACAATCATGGAACACGGTCAGCTCATTGCCAATTTTGGTTTTATTGGGAATCGCCGCAATCCCTCTTGGATCAACAGGGCCAGACCATGCTTCGGGACGGTGCGCCCATTCGGTGCGGGGCGGTTTTCGAATAGCCTTTGAACCAATCACCGGCAATGTTAAGCGCGATGTAGCCACGTGATTGATTACATCTATCCGCCGTTTGAGCTGATTCGCTTTGCGCCGCAACTCACGCAAATCGGCAAGCGAAAGCCCCTTGGCCTTACGGGAGGCCGCTTGCCAATATCCCAACTGTCGTTTGAAAAATCGTTCCCCGGCAAGATGGCGTAAACGGTCGAACATGCGTATTTTTGTCCAGAAAAGAGTATTTTTATCGTACGCAGGTTACCGATAAAATGGAAACAATACCAGATTAGAGTTAGCCATTTACCACTGACCGGAAACAAATTCCTATGGCCTGCTCGGCCCATTAAGCTTTCTAATACTGTCAGCAAAACGTTTAAGTTGACTTAATGCCCGTTTTGCAGACAGCGCGTTTTCTTCAAAGTTCACCATGGAAATAGCAACCATCCGCTCGGAAACCGGAA
>JALWOO010000071.1 GCA_027083485.1 Amylibacter sp.
GGCCCACGGCGATGTGTGCAACAAGATCGGCACCTACCTCAAGGCGCTGGCCGCCAAGGATAACGGCGTGCCGTTCTATGTGGCTCTGCCTTCGCCCACCATTGACTGGACCGTCAAGGACGGCGTCGCCGAAATCCCGATCGAGGAACGCACCGGCACCGAGGTCACCCACGTACAGGGCAAACTGGCCGATGGCACCGTCACCGAAGTCCAGATCAGCCCCGACGGTACCCCCGGCGGCAATCCGGCCTTTGACGTCACCCCGCGCCGGTTGGTCACCGGTCTGATTACCGAACGCGGTGTGTGCGAGGCATCGCCTGAGGGATTGGCTGCGCTGTTTCCGGATCGGGTGCTGGAGTAAAAGGTCCTAGTGGGGGAATTGAAATTGATAGCCTTAAACAATCTGTCTGTTTCGGCTTAATTCACGCACTCTCAACCAATCTGGACCGGCGGCAACGCCGGGCCGCGCCTGACCTTCCCCCCGGGAAGGCGCTTCTGCAGCCTTGCGAATTTATCCGGGGTATCAAATGGTTGCGTGGCCTTGCCAGACAGCGATCAATGCGATGCCTTCCCAAGGCCAGGCGCGGCCCTCATCGAATTTTGCCAGTTTTGGCGCAATGGAATTATGAAGCAAACTTTGGATTCACGCGCCCTTTATGCCTGTTTTAACATCTCTGCCGCTGTTACATCACTGGTTACCACATGGCTGACAAAACCGCCGGCGATGGCGGCACACATGGGGGCAACCTTGTCGCTGCCCTCGGATACCAGCATCCCCATGTCCAGATTCAGCAATTTGTCCAGCTCCACCCCGATCATGCGATCATCCAGCGCGCCGGGGATGGGTTTTCCGGCGGCGTCAATAAACCGGCCACATAAAACGCCGGTTGCCCCCTGTTCCACATACCATTTCAAATCTGCTTCACTGGCTACACCACTGGAAACAATATGGCTGTTGGCTCCACAGGAACCGGCAGCAAAGATCGCCTTGTTGCAATGGGACAGGGCCTCGAGCTGGGCATGAATGATCGGCTCATCGCGCAAACGCGCGGCAAGGTCCGGATCGGACAGCACCGCCGGTGCATGCAGGTTGATACATTTCGCCCCCAGATTCAGCGCCATATGGGCGGAACAAATCTCGGCGGTAAACCCGTAAGGCGTGGACATGGACCCCACCAGTTGCGACACGGTCACATGGTCGATGCGGGTTTTTTGTACAGCCTCGGCAACCTCGTAAACCGTGCGTCCCCAGGCAACCCCCAGCCGGTCGCCGGAATGCAGCAGGCTTGGCAACCATTCCGCCGCCCCGCGCGCCACCCGCAACAAGGTATCTTCGGGCGACCCGATCCCACCGGGCACCACATAGGCCGCCTGCAAATTGAACGCCTCGCGCAGATCCTGCGCCAGCTGGTGGCTGGTGAACACATCCGGCGACAGAGAAATACGGATATAGCCACGCTCGCGGGCCTCGGCCAGATAGTTGACCACCGTGGCGCGGGAGACCTGCAACAGCTTGGCAATTTCGGACTGGTTCAGCCCGTCGTGGTAATACATCCAGGCGGCTTCGATCACGATGCTTTCGCCGCTGACCTGTCCGACGGTTCTTCTGCGTGTTGCTGTTGCCATGTGTCCCCCTTTTAGCTATTTGACACTATATGCTGACATTTGTCAAAAGATGTGCTTAAAGGGCACAAGCGCAGTGTTTGAAAGGTTTTGAAATGGTCCTTAACAGATGGAATGATGCAGAGGCAAAGAAATTTGTCGAGGCGGCAGGCGATGATCCTGCTGATCGTGAACTGGCCCTGCGGGTCTATACCTCGCGCCTGATCGGTGGCGATCTGACGCTGGTTCTACATGGCGGCGGCAATACATCGTGCAAGCTGCAACGGCCTGATATTTTTGGCAAAATGCAGGATGTGCTGCACGTAAAAGGTTCCGGCTGGGATCTGGGCGTGATCGAGGCCGCCGGCCTGCCGGGGGTGCGCCTTGGGCCTTTGCAGGAATTGCGCGCGCTGGATGCGCTCTCGGACGAGGACATGGTCAACCTGCAACGGGCCAATCTGCTTGATTCGACCTCGCCCAATCCGTCTGTAGAAACCCTGCTGCACGCGTTTTTACCCCATAAATATGTGGACCACACCCACGCTTCCGCCATGC
>JALWOO010000072.1:0-1158 GCA_027083485.1 Amylibacter sp.
AGCGATTTCCCAAGGATTGGATCGGGCGGTGGTGATGCGTCAGAACGACAAGGAAATGGCCACGCGCACGGCGGTAGTGGATGGGAAAATCGCCGGTGAAATGGTGCTGAAGGATTGGCTGCGCTGCACCAAACCCGGGCGGATTGCCTGTTATGAAGTCACCCGCGCCGGGCGCAATGCGCTGAAACGGGCGTTGGCGGAGCTGGCGCAAAAGGAGCAACAGGAAACGCCTGCGGGCGGTTTTGCCGAGGCCCCGAATATTTTCGCAGCGCAGCACAAGGATTGGGGCATGCGCGATATTTCCGGAGGGGCGGGGAAAAAACCGCGTGCCGTGCGGGTCAATCTGCGCGAAAGCCCGCTGACAACGCTGGGGCGCAAGAAGGGCAAGGATGGCAAACCGTTTCTGGCCCCTGAACTGGTCGCCGCCGGTGAACGTTTCCGCGAGGATTTCGAGCTGGCCCAGATCGGCCCGCGTGTGGCCCAGAACTGGGACAGCTTCCTGACCCCGCGCAACAAAGGCTCGATGGGCAGTGAACGCGAAGCGGGATACACCGCCGCGCAAAAACGGTTCAGCGATGCCTTGCAGGCGCTTGGCACCGGCCTTGGCGACATCGCCATGCGCTGTTGCTGTTTTCTGGAGGGGCTGGAAATGGCGGAAAAACGTTTGGGCTGGTCGGCGCGCTCCGGCAAAATCGTGCTGCGTATTGCGCTGCAACGCCTATGGGCCCACTACGAAGAAACCGGCGATCAGGAACGTCGCATCGGATAAGACGGCCTCGCGCCGGATTTTCGGCATATTTTACGCCGATTCCCCGGATTTTCACCGCTTGCCGCTTGAACATACCTGCATGTCCGGCGCACAAAGGGCAGAGCCGTGAATTCTGGGGCAAATCGGAGCCGCTATGTCTTTTTTCAAGAAACTTAAAAACCGGATGTTCAAGTCCTCTGCCAAACTGGAAGAGGGACTGGATGCGATTGTTCAGGAAGCTGGCGAATCGGCAGAGGCCGCAGCGCCTGCACCGGAACCGGAAGCCCCGCAATCATCGCCGACCCCTGTGGAAACGCCGGCCGCCAAACCCGGCCTCGTCGGGCGCTTGCTGGGCGGGCGCAATGTGGCGCGGCGCACCTTTGACGATGCCATGCTCGAGGGCCTGGAGG
>JALWOO010000072.1:1168-2155 GCA_027083485.1 Amylibacter sp.
TTTCCGCGGAGATGGGGGTTGAAACCGCCATGCGGGTCAGCGCCAGCATGGCGCAGGGGCATTTCGGCAAAAAACTGTCGAGCGAGGAAATCAAACAACTGCTTGCCAGCGAAGTTGCCCGAATCATGGAACCGGTGGCGCGGCCTTTGCCGATTTATGCGAAAAAACCGCAAGTGGTTCTGGTGGTCGGGGTGAACGGCTCCGGTAAAACCACCACCATCGGCAAACTGGCCAGCCAGTTCAAAGCCGCCGGCAAATCGGTGGTGATTGCGGCGGGCGATACCTTTCGTGCGGCAGCGGTGGAACAATTGCAGGTCTGGGGCGATCGCGCCGGTGTGCCGGTTCTGACGGCTCCTGAAGGGTCTGATCCGGCCTCGCTGGCCTTTGATGCCATGACCAAAGCCGAGGCAGATGGTGCCGATCTGTTGATGATCGACACGGCCGGGCGGTTGCAAAATCGTCAGGACCTGATGGAGGAACTCGCGAAAATCGTGCGGGTGATCCGCAAGAAAGACCCTGACGCGCCCCATAATACCCTGCTGGTGCTGGATGCGACCACCGGCCAGAATGCGCTTAGTCAGGTAGAGATATTCTCCCAGATCGCCGATGTTTCCGGTCTGGTGATGACCAAGCTGGACGGCACGGCCAAGGGCGGCGTTCTGGTGGCGCTGGCGGATAAATACGGCCTGCCCATTCATGCGATCGGGATCGGTGAGCAAATTGACGATCTGGCCCCGTTTGACCCCGAGGAATTTTCCCGCGCGCTGACGGGCACCTAGGGTGGGGGACTGGATCGTTGCGCTGAGCGGCACGCCCGAGGGCGCGCGTTTGGCGATGGGACTGGCGTTGATGTCCGCCGGTTTACACGCGATTTTCGGGGCCTTGCAAAAAGGCCGCCACGACCCCTGGCTGACGCGCGGGGCAATTGACGCGAGCTATGGGCTGATGGCCTTGCCCTTTGCCCTGTTTGCGGTGCCTTGGCCCACG
>JALWOO010000073.1 GCA_027083485.1 Amylibacter sp.
TGAAAGGGGGGCGCTGCCCCCAAACCCTTGCGGGTTTTCCCCCGGGATATTTCGGGGAAATGGAAGGCAAAGTTCAGCGCTTGCGCCGACGCCTGCGCCCGCCGCCTTCGCCGCCGCCGGTGTTGAAGGTGACGTCGGGCAGGGTCACCACGGTTTTGAGGATCGGGAACCGCTCCACCGCGTTCGGGATGTTGGAGGCATTGACGAAATGTTCCTGAAAGCGCGGTTCGACTGCGGTTTCGATTTTGACGATGTCGCGCACCACCTTTTCAATGTCGCGCCGGGCATCGGTGTTCAGCAGGGCAATGCGCGCGCCGGTACCCGCAGCGTTGCCCGCCGAGGTGACTTTGTTCAACGCACAATCGGGGATCATGCCCAGAACCATGGCGTGTTTGGGGCTGATATGGGCACCAAAGGCCCCTGCCAGAACGATGCGATCCACTGTATCGATGCCGAATTTATCCATCAACAGGCGGGCGCCGGAATAGAGCGCCGCCTTGGCCATCTGGATTTCGCGGATGTCGTTATTGGTGACGGTGATTTTGGGGCCACCATCGGCGCTGCCGTCCCAGACCAGATAGGAATAGGTGCGCCCGTCCAGAAAACAGCGCGCGGTGCCGGTTTGCTCGGGGGATCCGATCAGGCCGGGGCCATCCACGATGCCGCTCATGCGCATTTCGGCCACAAGTTCGATGATGCCGGAGCCGCAAATGCCGGTAATGCCGCTGGAGAGGATGGCTTCGGCGAAGCCGTCTTCGTCGGACCAAAGATCAGAGCCGATCACCTGAAAGCGCGGCTCTTTGGTGATCGGGTCAATGGTGACATGTTCAATCGCGCCGGGGGCTGCCCGTTGGCCGCTGGAGATTTGCGCGCCTTCAAAGGCGGGGCCGGTGGGCGAGGAACAGGCCAGTACCTTTTCCTTGTTGCCGAGCAGAATTTCCGCATTGGTGCCCACATCCACCACCAGCACCAGATCATCCGAGGTGTTGGGGGATTCCGACAGCGCCACCGCCGCCGCATCGGCACCCACATGGCCGGCGATACAGGGCAGGATATAAACCCGCGCGGCGGGATGTAAGGTCAGGTCAAGGTCACTGGCCCGAAGCGCCAGCGCATCGGAGGTGGCCAGCGCGAAAGGGGCCTGCCCCAATTCGAAGGGATCAATGCCAAGGAACAGGTGGTGCATCACAGGGTTGCACACGAACACCGCGTCCATGATCAGGGCTTTGTCAATTTCCGCATCGGCGGCGATTTGTACGAACAGGGCATTCATGGCCTCGCGCACGGCCACGGTCATTTCCTGCGCGCCGCCCTCGTTCATCATGGAGTAGCTGACCCGGCTCATCAGATCTTCGCCAAAACGGATTTGCGGGTTCATAATGCCGGAAGACGCAACCACGCTGCCATCCTGCAAATCACACAGATGCGCAGCGATGGTGGTCGAGCCGAGGTCCACCGCCATGCCGTAAATGCGGCCTTCGTAAAAGCCGGGCCAGATGTGCATAATGCGCTTGTCATCCAGATGCACAGCGCAGGTGACCTTCCAGCCGCCTTTGCGCAGGGTGGGTTGCAGGCAGGAAAGAATCGGCAGATCAGCGTGGATATCCTCCAGTTGCCATTGATCGCGCAGAGCGGCAATCAGGTGTTCCAGATCGCCGGAAGGTTCGTGCATGTCGGGCTGGTCTACCTCGACATAAAACAGTTTCACCGAGGGGTTCATCACGATGTCGCGGGCCTCTGCCCGTTTGCGCACCACCTGTTTGTGGACCTGGCTTTCGGGGGGAACATCAATCACCACATCGCCCTGAACCGTGGCCTGACAGCCCAAACGCCGCCCGTCAATCAACCCGCGTTTGGATTTGTAGCGTTCCTCGACGCTGTTCCAGTCGCTCAGCGCGCCTTGTTCGACGGTCAGCCCGTGCTTGGGGAATTCGCCGTATGAGGGGGTGATCTGGCATTTGGAACAAATACCGCGCCCGCCGCAAACCGAATCCAGATCAACGCCAAGCTGGCGCGCGGCGGTCAGGATCGGCGTGCCGGCGGGAAAATGCCCGCGTTTGCCGGAAGGTGTGAAAATTACCAGAGGGTCTTGGGTGGTCATGGGTATCGCCCGTCTTGAAAGCAGAAGTTATCTGCACAATAGGGCGGTTTGCCGGATTGAAAAGCCGGCAAACGTCATTTTAGAGTGTTTTGACGTCGCAAGCGGCGGTCTGCGGGTTAGGGACGGCTCAACTGTCGTTTGAACTCCAGCGGCAGCGGTCAAAATCGGCGTATTTCAGCATTTGTTCGGCGCGGCCTATGGGGATGATGCGGGTGCAGCCTTCCAGATGATCCGCGGTTTCAAAGACCGAAACCTTGCCGGTTTTGGCCATGTCCATCGCGGTTGTGCAAAGGGTTTCTCCGGGGGCGAGTGTGTTGGTCAGGCGGGTGTCGCCGCCCCCGTCCACGGCAAAGAAATAGGGCTGTTTGCCTGCGTTTTGCACACAAATCTGATTGGCTTTGATGTCGGTCGGGGCGGAGACCATGCCGTTATGAGCCGTTGACTCCGACGCCATGGCCGCCTGTGTTGCCGCCGGTTTGGAAAAACTGGCGACATAGGCCACCACATCGCGGCGTTTTTGCGCATCTTTCAGTTTGAAACGCATCTTTGCCTTGGCTCGCTTGTTGCCGGTAAAGGCGCGCAGGTATTTTTTGGGGTCGGCTATATAGGCTTCGATTTTTTCGGCGTCCCAAACCAGACCTTTGGTAGAGGCCTCTTTCATGCCTTTGCCGTATTTGAAACCTTCAAATGTGCCCGCAGCCCGCCCGATCACATTGTTCAAAACCGGTCCCGCCGCATTTTTCGCCCCTTCGCCGATCCTGTGGCAGGCTGCGCAGTTTTTAAACACGGCTTTTCCCGCCTCGATATCCTGCGCCGGGGCGGCCTGTGCCATGGACAGGGCAAGCAATAGCAATGGTGTCAGTTTTTTCACAACAATTCTCCTTGAACATCACACCCACATTCCAGCGGGGTAAGGTGAAAGTCTAATCACATTTTCAACCCAAAGGTTCACAAGAAATTTAGCGCATTGTGACACCGGGTGATCGGCTGGCGTGGTTTACTTGGCATACCAACACATACGAACAATCATACGGCGGGCCGTTGGGTTTGCTTTGCTGACAGGAGAAACAGATGAAAAGAACATTAATGGGATGTATTGTAGGCGCGGCACTGGCCTTTGGCGGCAGCGTTGGCGCACAGGATAATATGATGCCTTTCGGGACAGATACCGAAGTAAACTATGCAGCACAGCTCTGGACCGCGATGGAGTCAATCAACATGGTCGGCGACGGCATGTTGCGCACTTTCCCTTATGAAGGCATCGCCCCGCATGGCATGATGCTCGAGACATTTTACACCAAGGCAACGGTTGGCGGACATACCGGCACGCTGCTGGTGAAACGCAATTATGGCCCTGAAGGCGTGACCGAAGACGAGGTCCTGAAAGAGCCGGGCAAACACCTTGGCGCGATTACCGTGATGTTCAAGCGTGAAGCGGGCTATGACGCGGATAATCAGGATTGGTTCTGGGCAAAATATCTGCCGGATGGATCGCTGGATAAAAACCCCAAGGGCATGCAGCTTGCCGGGCGTGTGGCCAAGGGCAAGCCCAAAGGCTGTATCGCCTGTCATTCCGGTGCGCCGGGGGGGGATTATATTTTCACCACGGATCATTTGAAATAGGCCGCTACACGGTTGGGGCGCTCCTTAGTAGGAGTGCCCCTGTCGCAGCGGTTTTCGTTTATGGTTGAAAGGCGAGCAACAGGCCAAAGCCCACAGCAAACCCCAGACACAAAGGCGAATAATAGCGTTTGTTCAGCGTGGCAAAGGGTTCCTGGCAGAGGAAATTTCCAAACCACGGGGTAAGCCCGATCGCCCCGCGCAGCAGAAAAACAAGGGCCAGAACAACCAGCGCCGCAAACCATAAAGGCTGCGGGCCAAGGTGAAACACCCAAAGCAAGGGCACCATAGCTGCCAGAAATATGAGGGTTGCCACTGTAAGGGTGATCCATGTCGGTGGCATTTGCGTCAGGCCCTTTTGACCGACCACCATTGCCGGCAGGCGCTTGCGCTCTGTGGCGGGCCAATTGCCGCCAAAGGCCCAATACAGATGCAACAGGGCAATCAGGCCCAGCCCCGCCGACAGGGCTGCGGCGATAAGGGGGATCATAGTATTGCCCCGTTCCGGTTCAGTCCGCCAGCGATCAATCCAGCAATGCCGACAAAGGCGATCCATTGCGGCATCGTGGTGATGTTGTTGTGACGCCTCAGGCCATACCAGACAAAGAGTGCGGCAAAACCAATGCTTTGCATGAGGATGAGCAGTAATAAACCCTCTGTATTCCGGCCTGCAAGCGTCAGTATTAAAACGATTGTATCCGTTAGCAAAACCACAGTTACCATATGCCATAGCACCGATGCATAGCCCTTGAGCAGAGGCGATAGTGGGCTGCCGAGCATGGGCAGGTGGACTTCTTTTCCACCGCCAATAATATGCGCGCCCAAGGTTAATGCGGACAGCCCGCTTGCCGCTGTGATCCATAGGTTCATTCTATACCTCCAATACCATACGGTGGCGTATGTATGGCTTGATCTTGCGTTTGTCAATACGCTTACGTATGGTGACCTATGACAAACAAAACACGCCTTTCAAAAACGGATTGGTTGCAAGCCGGATTTCAGGCTTTGGCAGCCAAAGGGCCACAGGCCCTGAAAGCGGAACCTTTGGCGCGCGCGCTTAAGGTGTCCAAGGGATCATTCTATTGGCATTTCAAGGATATAGCCGATTACAAATCGGCGATGCTGGACCTTTGGCAACAACAGGCGACCGCTGATATTATTGCGGATGTGTCCGCAAATTCGGGTTTGGCATCAGAGCGGCTCAAGGATTTGATCACGCAGGTTTCCAGCATGGATATGGCCCCGTATGGAGGCACGAATATCGAAGCGGCCATTCGCGATTGGGCACGCTATGACCGATTGGCACAAGCCGCTTTGCAGGCGGTCGACCGGCAACGGCTGGATTATGTGCGGCAATTGTTTCAAGGCTGCGGGTTTGATAAAACCCAAAGCCAAACCAAGGCTGCCCTGCTCTATGGGGCACTGAACGGCTTGCAGGGGCTGACCTATACGGGGCAGGTTGATTTGCAACGGGAATTACGCCATTTGTTGGGGCAATTACTAAAGGATTAACAGGTGACACAGGACAGAAAACAGCCGCAACCGGTTGCATCGGATATCCGGCGGGCGGGCGAATGGCAGCAGGCCACAGAGAGCTGTGTGCTGGATTATGACGCACGGTTTATCCGCCGCAAACGGTTGGTGACGCAACAGGGCACCGGTTTTCTGGTGGATCTGGCGCAGACTGTTTCCCTTAACCATGGCGATGCTTTTGTTTTGAACACGGGGGCATTGATCGAGGTCATTGCCGCCAGAGAAGCCCTGATCGAAGTGCGCGGCACCGATCTTGTGCGGCTGGCATGGCACATCGGCAACCGCCATGCGCCTTGTCAGATCGCGCCGGACCGGCTGTTGGTGCAGCGCGAAAAAGTGATGCAGGATATGTTGGAAAAGCTCGGAGCCGATCTGCGCGAGGTGGAGGAACCCTTTAGCCCGGAGGGCGGGGCCTATGGCATGGGGCGCACGCATGGCCATGCCCACTGAACGCGCGATTCTGACGCTGGCGCAATGGTTTTCACCGGCCTATCCCGTGGGGGCTTTCAGCTTTAGCCACGGGCTGGAAGTGGCTGCTCTTGAAGGGAAAATTCCAGATATTGATGCGCTGGAAAACTGGCTCACCGCGCTGCTTGTGCAGGGGGCCGGTCGTCAGGACGTGATCCTGTTGGCGGCGGCATTCCATGCGGCAGACAATGCCGAAACCCGGGCGGTAAATGCCTTGGCAGAGGCCTTGGCACCGGCCAAAGAACGGTTGTTGGAAACCCGCTCCCAAGGCGCGGCATTTGCGCAAATTACGGCGGCGGTGCTTGGGGTGCAACTGGACGGGTTTTGCTATCCGGTGGCGGTCGGGCGGGCGGCAAATCTGGCGGAGATGCCTTTGGCGCTCTGTGCGCAGATGTATTTGCAAGCCCTGATCGGCAATCTGGTTTCCGCCGCTATCCGGCTTGGCTGTTGCGGTCAGACCGACGGGCAAAAGCTGGTTTCGGCTTTGAGCGATCTGTGCGTGCCGGTTGCCAATACGGCCATCGGGCAGGGGCTGGCGGATCTTGGTTCCGGTTGCATTGCCCTTGATATTGCGGCTATGAAACATGAAACCCTTTATTCCAGGATATTTCGCTCATGACTTCGCCAAATGGCCCGTTGCGCATTGGTATCGGGGGGCCCGTCGGGGCCGGTAAAACCACCCTCACAGCCGCCCTTGTCCGCCTGATGCGGGACCGGTTTTCGGTCGCCGTAGTGACCAACGATATTTACACACAGGAAGACGCAGAGGCCCTGATGCGGTTGCAAATTCTGCCGCAGGACCGGATTTTAGGCGTGGAAACAGGCGGTTGCCCGCATACGGCCATTCGGGAGGACGCCTCGATCAACCTTGCGGCCATTGACCAACTGTGCAAGCGCCATCCGGATCTGGAGGTGGTGCTGATCGAATCCGGCGGTGACAACCTTTCGGCAACCTTTAGTCCGGAACTGGCGGATTTGACGGTTTATGTGATTGATGTGGCCGCCGGCGAGGAAATCCCGCGCAAAGGCGGCCCCGCGATTACGCGTTCCGATGTTCTGGTGATCAACAAAACCGATCTGGCCCCGCATGTGGGGGCTTCGCTGGCGGTTATGGAACGGGATTCAGCGCGGATGCGCGGCGCAAAACCCACGGTTTTTGCCTGTCTAAAACAGCAGGAAGGGGCCGGTGACGTGCTGTCCATTCTCGCCGAAATGGGCGGGCTTTATGAGTCTACGCCCTAACCGTCTATTTCAAGCGGCCGCAAGGTGATGCTTGTGGCGGATTTGTCCAGCTCTTGCAAACGCTCCTGCAACAGGGGCGCAAGGGTTTCGGCCATTTCATTCAGCGGGCGCGGGCGGGCAAACAGGGGTTCTTTGGTAACAATGCTTAACAGCAGGTTCATACCGGCGGGATCGCTGGCGCGAAAGCCGATCTGTTCCGCAGACGCCTGTTCTTCGGGATAGGCCACCCGAATAACCCGCTGTGATCCGCTTTCTTTGCCGAGGTTCTCCAGCCGGTTATCCGGACGTAACGGATGCGGTAGCAGGTGGAAAACCTGACCGTCCTGATCCAGATAAATCACGCTCAGAAACCCTGTGCTTTGCAAGGGGACTGTGACATCGATAACCGGATTTTCGCCTGTGCGAAAGCTGTTGTCCGGCATCGGTTCAGCGCGGTCATTTTTGCGATAGTCAAGGCGGGCCAGTGCATTTGCGGTATCCGGCAACAGTTGCAGGAAGGCGCAAATTTCCTTGGGCAGCAGGGTCAGGCGGCTTTCAATTCTGGTGTCGGGGGCGGCCTCTTGCAGAAGGGACTTCAGGGATTTAACCTCTTGTTTTTCTGAAATATTCCCGCTTATGGTCAGGGTGTCATCAGGGGCCAGAACCCCGTTGTTCCCCCCGCTCAGACGCAATGGGCCACAGGTTTTATGGTTGCGGATCAATGCCTGAAGCTGTGCGATTTTCACCGCAGATGCCTTCACTTCGATCCGGTCGACAAGGGACATACCGGTGCCGTTCAGGGCCTGTTTGGCCTGTTGCAAAATACGCGCGTGGTCGGCGGTGTTTTCCACTGTGGCCTGAAGGGTGACCGTGGTGTCCGAGGCGCTGACCGACCAGCCTTGCAGGTCTTTGAATGCCAGAGCAATCGCCACAATCCGGTTGGCCCAGCCCGCCATGGGAACCCCGCGGGCCAAGGTGATGTCGGTTTTGATTTCGGTGGCTTTCAACTGGTCCTTCAGAATGGTTTTGAGGCTCGGCAAAGGGCCTTCGCCGGGGAGATTGCCGGACAAGCGGAGCGGTGCCTCTTTGGATTGGCGGGAAATGGTTAACCGATAGGGATCGGCAATCGGCAGTTGCGGCAAGGTGACAATCTGGTCCGGTTCCGGTTCGCTTGCCGTTGGCGGAAGCACCATTGCCAATTGTTCGCCTTGGGCATTTTGCGTCAACAGATTGCGGCCTGTTCGGGTTTCGGGCGGCTGGATCGGGTCCGGCGGGGCAGCGGGCGGTGCCGTCGGGTCGCGCAGGGCAGGGGCTATTTGTTGGGGGGCCTGCTCAATGGTGGGCAAGGCAACGTGGTCAACCTTGCGGGCGAGCGGATTTAGCGGGCCGGACTCCTGTGAAGGCAGCGACAGGCCGGTTGTCGGGGTATCTGTTTCGGGCAGCGTCAGGGCAGTGCTTGAACTGCTGACACTCGGGGCAATCGGGGCCGGTTCGGGCGGTTCTTCTGCCGGTAATTCAGGGGCGGGTTCATTGGTATCTGCGGCGGATTTCAAGGGCGTTTCCGGCGGCTCGATTTGCGCCTGTTTGCGCGGGGGGGCAGGCGGATCAAACAGGCCGGACATCCACGCACCACCGCCAGCCGCTCCAAGGGCAAGTACCGCCACCGCCGCCCAAAGCCCGCCTTTGCCTTTTTGCGGAGGGTTTTCCTGCTTCAGCTTTTCAATGGTGCTTTCGCGCATCGGAGCCGGGGGT
>JALWOO010000074.1 GCA_027083485.1 Amylibacter sp.
ATACCCGCACCGACGAAAGTTTTATCAATAACTCGCGAATTGCGGAAATCACCATAGAAACCTCCAACGGCAGCCGCCACCGCGTTGCCCTGAACGATAACGCCGCCGCCCAGCAGCTCACCCTGACGCAGGCCGAGCAGGTTAAGTGGGTAAAAATCACCATAGACAAAGTGTTCAAAGGCAAAAAATACGCGGACACGGCCTTGTCTTATGTAGCGTTCAAGTAAAGCTGTTTTGCCTGAGGCCCATCACCCGCCAATCCGCCCATGCGCACGACTCTACCTTTGATTTAGTATTGGCTTCCAAACCGAGGCGCAGCCCCATAAGCCACGCGGCACCAGCACCCCAAAAAACCTGCGCAACACAGCCGGAGAATATTGCAATATACCCGAAAAAAGACAAGCCTTGCCCCCTGCGCAACGCGCGGTGGTATTTTCGCCATACAACGGTCCTCTACTCAAAACTATATTTCAATAGTGTTGCAAAATAGGAAAATTTCAAAAAATAGCGTAACATGGTCACTTATTTGCCTACCTCCCGTAGACAGCGCCCAAAACACCCTCTACACGTGTGTTATGCGCAATTTGATCAAACCGATATTTCTGGACCCGCAAACGCCACCGACGCTATTTACGCTGGTTGCCATCGCGGCGACAGCGGCATTGTCGCTGAATATTTTCCTGCCTTCCTTGCCCGCAATAACAGAGGAGTTCGGTGCCAGTTACGGGGTGATCCAGTTTCTGATTTCCGGCTATTTGCTGACCACGGCCCTTGTACAACTGGTGGCCGGCCCACTGTCCGATTGCTATGGACGACGGCCCGTCCTGCTTGGCGGCATTGCGCTTTTTGTGGTTGCTTCGGTAATCTGTGCCACCGCTACCAACACGGCAGTTCTGCTGGCGGCACGCGTTTTACAGGCCTCTGTGGTCGCCGGCTTTGCTGTGTCGCGCGCCGTTATTCGCGATATATCCGCCGGCGAAAGCGCGGCCAGTAAACTTGGCTATATCACCATGGGCATGGCCATTGCGCCGATGACAGCGCCGATGATCGGGGGGCTGTTACAGGAATACATCGGTTGGCAGGCAACGTTTTGGGCCTTGGGCGGTGCCGGTTTGTTCACCTGGCTTTTATGCTGGCGCGATCTTGGGGAAACCAACACACACAGGTCACAATCACTGCTGGAGCAAACCCGCAGCTATCCGACCTTGCTGCGCTCCCGCCGGTTCTGGGCCTATTCCGCCTGCTCCGGTTTTGCCTCTGCAACATTTTTTGCCATGCTGGGCGGAGCACCCTTTGTCGGCCACCAGATTTATAACCTGTCCCCCAGCGAATTCGGCATGTATTTCATCTTCACGCCTCTGGGATATATGGCCGGGAATTTCATCACGGGACGCTTTACCCATCTGTTCGGCATCTTTCGCATGATGATTGCCGGTACTTTAATCACAGCCGTGGGCATGACGGTGTCGCTCTTGCTGATCCTTCAAGGCGTTCTGCACCCGCTGGCCTTTTTTGGCCTGACGATCACTATTGGTCTGGGCAACGGGCTGGTGATCCCCAATGCGACGGCGGGCATGCTTGGCATTTTCCCGAAAATGGCCGGTACAGCCGCCGGTTTGGGAGGGGCCATGATGACCCTGACAGGGGCCGCAATTTCCGCAATCGTCGCCAGCTTGCTGACGGTTGAGCGGGGCATCTATCCTTTGCTAACCTGTATTATCGCAGCTGCCTTGCTGTCGTTGGCCTGTGCGCTTTATGCGGCCTTGCTGGAACACCGGTACCGATCCCTCCCCCCAAAGCAAGCCACCGGCACCAGTTGACATTCCCGCACCAAACCCGCCTAATCATGTGCAAAAGTCACAGGCCCGTTGCGGCAAACAATCGGATACGCCTATGCGCGCACAAAAGCTCTATGCCGGTGTTACCCTGCGGGAAACCCGCACCCGCCTGCAACTGACCCAAAAGGAGTTCGCCGCCAAGCTGGGGGTCTCCCTGCCCTATCTGAACCAGATGGAAAATAACCATCGGCCAATTTCCACCACGGTGGTGCTGGCACTGGCACAGGAATTCGGCTTTGACGTCACCCGCCTGTCGGTCGGAGAAGCCGCCCGTATGGTCACCGACATGCGCGAAGCCCTTGCCGATCC